>CAZBRI010000014.1:0-17280 GCA_964494055.1 uncultured Anaerolinea sp. | reverse complement strand
GATAGCTTCAGGTGACTGGAGTTCAGACGTGTGCTCTTCCGATCTCCTGGAACGCCTATTTATACAGATTATTGGGTAGATCCTGAATCAGGAAATGATATAACAAACAATGGCGATATATCAGCTCCATTTCGTACATTAACCCGTGCCTGGGAAGCTGTTCCTGGTACAAATCCACTTACACATGCCATCCGCATCAATCTGCTGCCTGGTACCTATACGGAAAATATGATCCCGAATTATTGGGAGAACCGTTACGGGACTTTTACTAACCCGATCATGATTCGGGGTACCGGGTCAATTAATTCACAGGTCATCCTTCAAAACACCGTAAACATGTTCAATATTCACTATGTTTATTTTGAAAACCTGGAAATAGCATTAAGCGGGGATGTGTTTCACTGTGAATCCTGTGATCATCTTCTATTGAGAAATTTGATTTTGAATGGCGGGGCGCAAGGAGCACAGGAAACGATCAAGATCAATCAATCGCAATATATTTTTATTGAAAACAATGATATATCTGGCGCATGGGATAATGCGATTGATTTTGTTGCAGTCCAATATGCCCAAATAACCGGAAATAAAATTCATAATGCAGGGGATTGGTGTGCATATACCAAGGGCGGATCGGCTTATATCCGCGTGGAAAAGAATCAGATCTATGATTGCGGCACAGGCGGTTTTACAGCCGGGCAGGGTACCGGATTTCAATTTATGGAATCCCCATGGATAAAATATGAAGCTTATGATATTAAAGTAGTCAATAATATCATTCATGACACTGATGGCGCAGGGTTAGGAGTAAATGGGGGTTATGATATTTTAATGGCATATAACACCTTATATAGGGTCGGCAGCCGGAGCCATGTATTGGAAGTTGTTTTTGGCAGCCGGTCTTGTGATGGGGTTCCGGGAGATGAAGGAAGGGAACGCTGTAAACAATACCTGGATACGGGCGGCTGGGGAACGACTGTTGTGGATGATGGCAGCAATAGTATCCGAATCCCAAATAAGAATGTTTTTATTTATAACAATATCATCCTGAACCCAGCAGGATATAAAAGTCAGTGGCAGCATTTCCAGATCTCTGAACCTTTTCAAAACCCCCTCACCAGCCGCGTTCCAAACCCCGCTTTGGCAGATGACAACCTGCAGATCCGGGGAAACCTTATCTGGAATGGTGATGCGGGTATGCCGTTGGGAATAGAAGATTCACTAGCCTGCCAGAATTCCAATATCACATGTAATGCTGCCCAGCTGCTTTCCGGGAACAGCATTAATAATATACTGCCCCAGGTTGCGGATCCTTCTACAGGAAATTTCCATCCAACAGGTTCATGGATGGGATCAGTATCATCGGCAGCGATACCAGATTTTCCTGCCTGGAATGTCAGCAATGTGCCGGTCGGAACGATCAGCAATTTAATTACTACAGATTTCGATTCGATTCCACGCAGCGCCAACAATCCGCCAGGCGCACTTATAACAAATCTGCCGGTTGCGGCCTCGATTATGAGAACTGGTACAACCCCAACATATTCCTCGATAGTTACTTATGTAGTAGCCTTTTCTACTCCTGTAACCGGAGTAGATCCCTCGGATTTTTTGTTGACTGCAAGCGGTTTAAGCGGGGTAAGCATCCTGGATGTCACAGGGACTGGCGCGTACCGGACTGTTAGTGTCCTAACCGGGACAGGCTCCGGATCCTTGAGGTTGGATTTGGTAGATGATGACAGTATTCTAGATCCAGAAAACATTCCTCTTGGTGGTGCTGGAACCGGTAACGGAAATTATTCTTCGGGGCAGAGCTATTCACTAACCAGGTCTATCAATATCGCTTCAAATGCGAAGCTGGATGGATGGCTGTTGGAAAAAAGTGAACTATCCGAGACTGGCGGCAGTCGGAATACCAGCAGTTATCTCCTTGTAGGTGATAACGCTAAAAACAGGCAGTATTCTTCCTTGTTGTCGTTTGATACATCCGGACTGCCTGACTCAGCAATTGTTACCAGCGCGCATATTCGGCTTAAACTAAAAAGCTTGACAGGAATAAATCCTTTGATAACCCATGGCATTTTCGCTGCCGATATAAGGACAGGTTATTTTGGATACTCTGAGCAGCTGGAGTTATCAGATTTTCAAGCACCAGCATCCATGCTGGCAGGTGGAGTATACACTTCTCAATCAGCTGGCTGGTACCAGATAGATTTGATTCCTTCCGCTCTACCAATGGTTAATGTTAGCGGAACAACACAGTTTCGTCTCAGGTTCACTTTAGATGATAATAATGATAAAGGGGCCGATTATCTATCATTTTTTTCCGGTAATAATACTTCAAGTACACGGCCGGTTTTTGAAGTTAGCTTTACTATTCCATGACTGGTATGAAAGAAGGATTTTAACTATTGTTTTATAGTAATTGTAAATCCTGGAATTACTCCCCCCCCCCCAATTTTTTTGAAATTATCTTTTGAATTACGTTGATCATGAAAAAAAAATAAAATTTCTGATCAATCATCATAAACCTTTAAAACGGTTAGGTTAAATCCTTATATTAATTTCGTATAGATTATGTATTATGAGAGGTGATGACTGGAATTGCCGCCATGCCACAGAACACACGATAGTGTTGATTGATAAAAAATATTACTTTTGTTGAAGTAACAATATTTCAGCTGAAAAAAAATACTATCAATTATGCAAGGTGATATTTATGCTATTTTTATCGCATAGCTATAACCCATTGCTTATAATGACGCATGTAACAGATCATTTCAATGTTGGGTATTCGATTTCACCCAATTCCAAATTTTATCCAATTTTATTTATAAGGAGATTTAGAAATGAAAAAATCAGTTTTTGTTACACTTATCGTTCTGGCTTTGATCGTCTGCATGCTGCCAATGAGCACCGCACTTGCAAAAAGAGAGATTGGCAATGTAAATATTAGTGTTAGAAATATTACTGGTGCCCCGATAAGTATTATTTTCACTGACTCACTAGGTTTACACGCCCAATTATTCACTTTTGAACCTGGCCGTTGGAATTTGGTGATGGCAAAAGGCACATATACCTATAGTGCATCCACGATTTGTGGATCTGAAAGCGGTTCTGCGCTCCTTGACCATAACAAAGTATTATCTTTTCATTGCTATGGCGGAACGCAAATCAATGTTGGATTGTATCGCCCGGTTGCCGCTTTACCCAGGTAATTTTACAGGCTGCTTCCTAATTGGATAACCTATGAAAAAACAAATTTTTGTAATCCTTATTGTGATGATCCTGATAATAGCAACGATGCCAATGGGTTCAGCCCTGGCAAAAAGGGATGTTGTGTTTGTTAATATTCAGGTACGAAATCTAACGGGTGCTCCGGTCTCTCTCATAATCACTGATTCACTCGGGCTGTATTCACACTTATATATTTACGAACCAGGTATCTGGAATTTGAATATAGAACAGGGTGAATATGCATACAAGGCTTCAACATCCTGCGGCATGACAAGCGGTTTTGCAAATTTTGATAGAACAAAGAAACTCGCATTTCATTGTAATCCAGGCGCTGAATCCAGTGTTTATCGGGCAGGTCCAGCATGCGGTTTACGAACTGGCGGGTTTAATGCCAAACCCAGCTGTGCATATTAAGAAAACACTTATCGTGGTGTTGATTTCCTGAGAAGTAATTACGAATAATGTAAATCCTGCTCCGGGTACCAACTTAGGATGAGCATCAGTTTTCGGAATATGATTTCAATAGTGTAAACTTTTTGTAGAATACCAAAAAGAATTAAAAAAGCAAAACTGGCGGAAAAGTTTCTGCCAGTTTTGCTTTTGAATAACGGAATTAACAAAATTGTTATTATTATCGTATAGTCAAGAATTTGGAATATAATAATTAGTGAACTAAACTAACCAGGTGCTGACTGTAAAAAAAAATTCCAGCCCGCAAATTCAATTTTCTAAAAGGAGAAATAAAGATGAAGAAAACATTTTTTGTTACATTGATTATTTTAGCCTTGATCATCAGTTTGCTGCCCCTCAGTTCCGCTTTTGCAAAAAGGGAAGTTGGTTTCGTAAATGTTGAAGTTCGCAATATGACTGGAGCTCCAATCTCAGTTGTGATTACAGACGCCCTTGGTCTCTATTCAAACTTATATACATACGAACCGGGTATCTGGTATTTGACCATTCAAAAGGGTGAATACCTTTACAATGCTTCAACTTCCTGCGGAATGGTAAGCGGTTCAGCTAATTTTGACCGGACAAAGAAACTCGCCTTCCATTGCAGACCAGGTGCTGAATCCAGCGTTTACCGGGCTGCGCCAGGCTGTTTTATCCGGGGAAATGGCAATTTAAAGTCAACCCCAATATGCTAGTAATAATAAATCTTTAAATCTTTTTAACCCATGATATGAAAGTTTGCAAAAGAGAATCTATCCTGCAAAATCATTTTGAAAATGGTTCAGCCAGGTAGATTTTATTGGGATGGATCATAAATTGATATAATAATTTGATAATTTGTAAAAACAAAAATCTGGCTGGAATAGCGAGGCCAGATTTTTTTTATCCAGGCTTTTTATCTGATAAACCTTTTTTTCTCGAAAAACATTCGGTAATGCAACTTATCATTTGCACATTGTCAAATTTAAGTTATATAATAGCTTACATAATAAACTAAATCGGTATTAAATAGTGTCATATGGCAGCCAATCATGATCGTAAATCAAAAGGAGAAAAAGAAATGAAAAAATCAATTTTTGTTTGCTTCATAATTCTGGCATTGATTGTCAGCATAATTCCCGCAAGTACTGCGCTTGCGAAAAAAGATGCTGAGTTCGTGAATATTGAGGTCCGAAACATGACCGGTGCACCGATCTCAGTGATTATTACAGATTCACTCGGTCTTTATTCTCACCTGTTTACATATGAACCAGGCGTCTGGAATTTGAATATTCAAAAAGGTCAGTATACTTACATGGCAGCTACATCCTGTGGAGTAACAGAAGGTTCAGCAAATTTCGATCGAACCAAGAAACTTGCCTTCCACTGCAGACCAGGCGCTGAATCCAGCGTTTACCGTGCCGCCCCGCCCTGTATTTTAAGAAATAGTAATTTTCTGAGAACCAGATGCTCAAACCTTGGTAATAAACAGGAAAATCTCTGTTGTATTTAGTTAGAATTTTTTCATGGTGAAACAATACCTATTGTCATTTCAATCACCAGGTTTCCCAGGTTATTGAATCCGGTAGGAATTAAAATAAAAAAAACCGCCAGAATTACGTGGCGGTTTTTTGTTTATTCAGATTTTTTTGTTGCAGTTTCGGTATTCGTTGGTTTACTGCTTTCTGAGTTAGAGCTGCTGCTGGATGGTTCTGAACTGCTGGTGCTGCGAGGGGCAGAATTTTCAGATTTTTCGGTGCTGGTTTCTTTAGCTTCACTTTTGGGCGGCCGGCTGATTCCAGATGTGGACTTATGATCTGTTGCGTACCAGCCAGAACCTTTAAAAACAATTCCTGCAGGGGTTAATACTTTGCGCAGCGTATTTTTACTGCATTCAGGACAGCGTTTTAGCGGTTCATCTGTAAATGATTGATGTCTTTCAAATTGCACGCCGCAATTTTCACAGCGATAAATATAGACTGGCATAACTGATATCTCCTAATTGATTAAAACGATTATAGCCCCCTTCAAAGTCAGTGGCAAGACTTGACATTTTATCGTTAAGAGGCTTCTAATAAACCAGCTTGTTATTAAATCAAAAACTCTGATATAATAGAACAAATGTACTAATACAATTATATAGCTTGATTGAGAGCAATCCAGTAGTCTTAGGCATACAACAATACTTATTAATCTCAACCTTACTGAAGTGTTTATAAAGGAAAATACCAATGGATATTATTGATCGTTTATTGGCACATGATACATGGACCACGAGCCAGCTGCTTCTGGCTTGCAAAATGTTGAAGAATGATCAGCTTGATCAACCTTTTGAGATAGATCACAAAACCCTGCGTGCAACTTTTCTTCACATCATTGAGAATATGGAAGTGTGGACGGATCTTTTGTATGAGAGGACTGCAGCAGCAATAGAAGGCGATCAGATCGAACAGCTATTGGAACGCCTATCAAAGGTCAGCCGGGAATTTGAAGAGCTGACCCGTCGTATTGTCCGGGAAGGGCGAAGTGATGATTATTTTCTTGACACCCTGGACAACCCTCCTCAAAAGAAAACTTTTGGCGGGGCAATTGGGCATGTGATCACTCACAATATGCATCACAGGGCACAGGTGATGTTTTTGATGGAAAGAATCGGGATAAAGGACCACATAGAAGGCGATTTACTAAGCTGGGAGTCTGAGGTGCTGGGCAGGAAATAAGGGCGAAATTTCTCTCTCCCCTGAATTTTTGTTTATGTATATAGCGGGCTGTCAGGATTTTTATAATTCAGTCTTCATCTCTGCTTATTTCACCGGAAAAAAATAAATAAAATAATGATCATAGACAGGCATTTGTATCTGCCAAAGGAAAAAAATGAATATTGGAATGATGTGGTTTGATAATGACCCTGCAAAAGCTTTATCCCTCAAAGTCGATCAAGCAGCTGCTTTTTATCAAAAGAAATACGGGAGTAAACCGGATGTCTGCATGGTGAACCCGGTCAATCTGCCGGCTAACCCGGATGCCTCAGGTATTGAAAATGGTGGTGCATCGATCAGATTATTACCATTGCAATCCATCCTTCCCGGACATTTATGGATCGGCAGGGATGATTAGGAAAGTCTATAACTTACACTAATATAATGCTTCCACAGGTGAAAAAAAAGACGGTATCATCTTAAAATTGCGATGCCGCTGTTACCTGGGCTATTGCTATCTCACGGGTATGACTGAGACTTATCGCCCAGTTAGAAAGACCGAGTTCGTTTGATAGAGTTTTTGCGTTTCCATGCAGGAATAAGACCGGTTCTCCGTTTTCACCGCGCAGTATTTCTATTTCTTTCCAGCCGATAGATCCAATACCGCAGCCCAATGCCTTGGATACAGCCTCTTTGGCAGCAAAACGTGCTGCCAGGGAGGCTGTATTCCCTTTGCAAAGAGTAAGTTCATTATTGGTAAAAACCCTGTCAAGAAAGCGGCCGCCGTGCCGTTCTGCGGCCTGGTTAATCCGGTCAAGTTCTATTATGTCGACTCCAGTTTTCAGGTTCATTCAGATTATTTCCTTACGGTCCGGAGGTGGCGATTGCCAGGGCTTTTGAATTGAGGTATTTTCGGGCGGCTGAGCGAACCATTTCAGGGGTAACACTTCGTACTAATTCTTCATACCGCAGGTAGTAATCGAGACCAAGGTTGTGACGTTCGATATTCATTAAAGCACTTGCTATTCCCGCGTTTGATTCCATGGAAAGCGGTAAGCGGCCAATGTAGTGGTCCTGTGAATCCAACAGTTCTTCCGGACTAACGCCGTCCTTCGTCAGACGGTCAATCTCCTTGGTGATCAGTTTTAATGCTTTATCCAGGTTGGATGGGTTTACACCTGCGCTGACTTCCCAGGTGCCAGGACCTGTACCAGCGCTAAGGTTGGATGAGGCATAATAGGCCAGGCCGCTTTGTTCCCGGACAATATCTCCGATCCGTCCCATCATACCAAACTGTCCAAGAACAGAATTTCCGAGGGAAGCTGCCATGTATTCCGGGTCTTTTCGGCAAGGTCCAAGGACACCTACCATCAGATCCGTTTGAGATTTTCCAGCCAGGGGGATGTGTTTTCGGGTTGTTTTTTGTAATGGGCCGATCACAGGTAAATCCGGAGCAGAAGGAGGTATTTTCTGCCAATCGCCAAGGAATTGTTCCACAAATCGGATAACCGCATCCGGCTCAACGGCTCCGACAACGGCAAGGGTCATGCCTATCGGGCTGAAGGTGCTATCGTGAAATTCGAACAAATCATCCCGGCTGATCCTGCGAATGGTTTCAGGGTAACCATCATCGGGGCGTCCGTATGGATGATCCTGGTAGATGAGTTGATCAAAAGTCAGGGCAGCCATTTCGCCGGTATCCTGCGCGCGAAGGGCCAGGCCTGTCATCAATTGATTCCGCAGCTTTTCGACTTCATCGACGGGGAAGGTCGGCTGCAGTAAAGAATTTGCCAGAAGATCAAATAATAAAGGCAGATCCTCAGCAAGGCATCTCCCATTAAAACCGGTTGTGTGAGTCCCGGCTGCAAAACCAAAACTTGCTCCGACAGATTCAAGTGCATCATAAATTTGATCAAATGTACGAGATTTTGTACCTCTCATCAGTGAAGCAGTTGCAAATGTCGACCGGCCCAATTTTTCGTCTGAATCGAATAGACTGCCGGTTGTCAGGTACCCGCTTAATGAGGCTGATGGACTATTCGGGTTATTTCTTACCAATATGGTGATGCCGTTTGCCAGGGTTGTCCGGCTGACATTGGCAGGTCCGGGAAGTGAATAAGATTGATTCATTCTGTCACCAAAATGCCGGCAGGCCGATAAGTACCGATCACCCTGCTTTTTGGCTGGAAATATTTCTGAGCAGCAGTACGGATTGCTTCAGGGGTGACAGAGCGTAATTTTTCCAGGTAGGTAGTGAACCAATCATAACTGCTGAACATTTCGGCATAACCTAGCCAGAAAGCCTGATTTGTAATATTCTCAGACCCGAATGCAAACATTGCACGGGCTTGCTTAATGGCCCTGGTCACTTCATCCGGATTGACTAATTCGTTCTGCAATCGATCAATTTCTTTATCCAGGGCAGCCAGGGCCAGGTCAAGGTGATTGGTTGGGTGTCCGGTTAACATAAATGTATATAGAAATGGATCAATCGTGGCACTGGAACCACCGTGGACACTGACTGCTAATTCACGGTCAATGATGGCTTGATAAAGGCGGGAGGTTTTGTTTGAAATTCCACCGCCTCCAAACATGTTCAGGTTACTTGGACCGGCTAGCAGGCTGTCCAGAACCGCCATGGCAAAAAAATCTTCGTTCCCGGCTGATGGTGCGCGGTAGGCAATTTCCATAAAGGCGGTTTCGCCGGGTCCTTCCACTTCCAGCCGGATTTCTCCGGGTTGGTCCGGTTCAGGGCGGGATAATCTTTTTGGGGATTTGCCGGCAGGAACATCCTTGTAAAGCTTTTCCAGTTTGCTGATCATTTGGCTCGTTTCAAAATCGCCGGCAAGTGCCAGGATTGCATTTCCGGGTTGATAGTACGTCTGATAGTGTTCGTACAAAGTGCCGCGTTCCATGACCAAAAGGTCCGCCATATCCCCGATTACTTCGTGATGATACGGGTGGATTCGAAAGGCAGCCTGTTGAACCGCCTCCCCGACTAGAAAAGAAGGATCGTTTTCACTGCCTTCTCGTTCAGAAATGATAACTGTTCTTTCAGAATCAAATTCATCCTGTGAAAACTTGCTGTTTATCATCCTGTCCGCTTCCAATGACAATGCCAAATCAATACCGTCGGCGGGCATGGTTTCGTAATATGTCGTCCAATCCAGGTAGGTAAAAGCATTCCATTGACCGCCCAACCGGTCGATCGCTTTATCCAGAACGGAGGCGGGGAATTGAGGTGTTCCTTTGAATTGCATATGCTCAACCCAGTGGGAAATGCCAGTTTTCCCTGGTACCTCATCTTTTGATCCAACCCTGTACCAGATCCATTGACTGATCAGTGGTGATGTATGTATTTCTTTAAGTAATACCCGTAATCCATTATCGAATGTAATTTCAGTGCAGTCTTTCATTATTCTCCGAAAATAAAATATCAGTAAGGTTAAACCAGGTTAGTTTGTCAACTATATTTTTGGGGCTGTTATGCCGTTTTTAGCAAATGAACAGGAAAATATATTCTTTGAAGTGCTCTTTGTCTTTTAATAAAAGCGTTACCCGCTTGATGACAAATTTTAAAAATTAAATCATGTTTATATTACCTATTATATAAGGAAAACAAAAAATAATAATGCTAATAAATCCACAGGAACTGTCTGAAAAGCTGCAAAACTTGCAGTACGTCTTTGAGTCTACTATAATCAGATAATAATAGTATTATTTATTGATAAAGGAGTTTGTGTGGCAGAAAAAAGTTATTTTGCGGCTGTTGTAGGGGCTGGACCAGCAGGGATGTTTGCGGCCAGGGAATTGGCAAGGAATGGGGTCAAAGTTATGATTTTTAATCGTGACATCAAACCAGGCGGTCTTGCGGAATATGGAATTTATCCGGATAAACTTGCGATGAAAGGCGGTTTGAGAACGCAATTCAGCCAAATTCTGGATACCCCTAATTTAACCTATTTTGGAAATGTGACTGTTGGCGAACACGCTGACCTGACATTGGAAGATCTCCGGCAGTGTGGTTTCCAAGCAATTCTGGTGACAGCTGGTGCGCAGGGTACCAAGTGGCTTGGTTTACCGGGTGAAAATCTGAAAGGTGTTTACCATGCGAAAGACCTGGTTTTTCATTACAACCAATTGCCGCCTTACAGTAAAAAACGGTTTCACCTCGGTGATACAGCAGCCATTGTTGGAGCAGGAAATGTAATGCTGGATATTGCTCGTTACCTGATTGAAAAGGTAAAGGTTAAAAATGTTATTGCCGTAGTCAGGCGCGGTCCGGCTGAAATTAAATTTGATAAGAAAGAAATGGAATATGTCGTTCATAACCTGGATTTACATTTACTGGATGAAGAAATAATGCGTGTTAAATCCCGGATGATTGAGATAAGTCAGGACCCGGCAGCAGCCAGGGAGCAAATATTGGAAGCATTACCCCGGGCTGTCTTTACACGGTCGGCAGCGAAATTCCAATTTCAATTCTTATCATCTCCTGTCCGGATCCTTGGGGATGAGAAGGTAACCGGTTTGGAAGTTGAAGAAAATTCTCTCTTTATAAAAGATGGAGAAGTTAAAGCCCTCGGTACTGGTAATAAAAAAATCATCAGTGTGGATTCAGTCATTTTTGCTATCGGGGACAAAGTCGATACCGATCTGGGTCTGCCGGCTGATCATAATGAGTATTCGAAAAATCCGCAGCCCAGGTTTCCGATTGAAGGAATTTCTTACGAAACCTTTGACGCTGCTCAAAACAGAGTAATCCCCGATGTCTTTGTGGCTGGTTGGTCAAGACAGGCCAGCACCGGCCTTGTAGGTTATGCCCGAAAAGACGGTACTTATGGTTCCCGCGCGGTTTTACAGTATTTACAAACTCTCGAAACCTGCGAACCGGATGTGACTGCACTAAACATTAAATTACGAAAAACAGGGAAACATATCGTCTCATCAAATGATATACATAAATTGATAGAAGTGGAAGCTGAAATAGCACATAAAAAAGAACTTGATAATTTTAAATTTGGAACCAATGAAGAAATGCTGGCAGCGATCATGTCTATTGGTTGAAATTAATCAAAATATAACTTCGGTATAGGTTTTCTTCGTAACCTCCTTTTCTATTTTGTGTTATAGCTGAAAAATAATAGGTAAGTTTCAGGATTATTTATTGGTTGTAACAAAAAAGGAGGAAGAAATGACTGTGATGAATTTGCTGGTGATTGTTCCCCTGGTTGGGTTGTTTGCAGTGCTCAGTATCGGTCCGGACTTATTCGGGGAAACAGAGGACAGGTCGCTTGTACAAAAGCATGATGGCAAAAAAGGATGACCAGCCAGTCATCCTTTTTTATTTATTTCACTTCCTGATATATTTTTTCAGCCAGGTGTCTTGTTTTTCGTGGGGCGGTTCCAGTATGTGAATTGAAATCCATCAATTTCTTGATTTGCTCAGCATTTATGAATTCCAATATATACGGGTCATGGGCAAGATCATCCTGTAGAGGATTTGGCTCCGAAATTCTGATCTGAGCCCAGGCATGTAATGCATGGACTCGAAGAACCTCATGAACCTTTTGACGATTAGCCCCGGCCTTAACAGCTGCCATTAAGATTTTTTCTGTCGCTGCAAAAGGTCCATAGATATCCAGGTTTCTTTGCATATTTTTCTCATCCACCTGCAGGCCTGAAAGGACCTTATTGGCTGTTTTGAGCATCTCATCTGCAGCCAGGAAACCTTCCGGAAGTATTATCCTCCGGTTTGCTGAATCGTCCAGTGTTCTTTCCAGCAATGAGTGGGCGGCATTATCCCAGGCAATTCTTGGCAGCTGAGCCAGGTACCTGCCGAGAGAATCTATCTTTTCGAGCTGAATGGGGTTGCGTTTAAATGGCATGGCTGAAGAACCGACTTGTTTACTGCCAAAGGGTTCACTGATCTCACCAATTACCGGAGACTGCAGCAGTCTCAGATCAAATGCCATTTTATAAAGTGATTGTCCCAGCGATGCTGCAACCGATAAAACTTCGTAATCCTGTTTCCGCGGGTATGTCTGGGTGGAGACCTCGAAGAATTCCAGTTCTAATTTTTGACTGAGTTTTTTTTCAAACTGATCCAGTTCATCCAGACCTAGAAGTTCGGAGTATGAAGCAGAGGTTCCTACTGCACCTTTGAATCCTTTTCCTTTGATTTCCTGCCTGACCTTTTTCAGGTGAAGAAGATCACCGAGCAGGTCCTGGGCGTACTGGGCGAATCTGTATCCAAGCGTTGATGGTTCGGCTGGTTGTAAGTGTGTAAAACCGATTAACGGGGTATCGGCATATTTTGTCATGATCCCCGCCAGCGTGCTGAGAAGTTTTCGAAGTGAGACGATCAAAAGATCGGCTGCTTCCTGCAGGCGCAGCGCATCGGCATTGTCTTCTATATCCATGGAGGTTGCTCCGAAGTGAATGATACCTCCGCCAAGCTTAGCCTGTTCTGAAAAGACCCGGATTTCAGCCATCAGATCGTGCTGTATCTCTTCTTCTATCTCCAGCGCACGCACCAGATCGATTTCAGTCATGTGAGCTTTCAGGTCATTAACCTGTTCTTCAGTCACAAAACCATAACCGCACTGTACCTCTGCCAGTGCAATCCAGATTTTTCTCCAGGCCAGCCTTTTATTGTGTTCTGACCAGACTCTTCGCATTTCGACAGAACCATAGCGCCAGGAAAAAGGGGATTGATAAGTTTTTGGGTCATTCATGCGATTGTCAGCCTCATCCTTACATGATCGTAACGTTGTATAATTATTTTATCATCAGGTATCCAATAAGATCATCAAAGCCTTATGTGACCAACAACATTCATGTTCAATATTTCAATGATTGAAAACCGAGCCGGCTATATTCTGTAATAGTTTGACAATGTGAGGTCAATATGCACTTCCAGGCTGAATTCTATACTTTTGACCATGTGATCCGGGGACTAGTGAATACCACCCTTGACCGGTTATGTGATCTGTTGAATTTGAAGAATGAGACAACAGTGATAGTTCGTGACGCACAAATTTCACGGCTATCCGGATTGGGCAACAGCGAACCGAATACTTTAACAACTGCAAAACTTGAAAAATCCAGCATTCTTTTTGCTTACCCTGCAGAAATGGATATGAGCACGAACAGCATATTCCGCCGGGTAACACGGCAGGTTTTCCCGGTATTGGTGATTCTCCCAAATTTCGAGATCAGCGGCCAGATACATCTTACAGAAAAATTTGATATTCATAGGGTACTTTTGTCACGGACGGAAGACTTTATTCCGCTCACAAACTCGACGGTTGTATATTCAACGCATCCCAATGTTATCGTAACCCGAAGTACGATCGTTTTTAATAAGAATTATTTGGTGTTGATTGGTGAGCGGCAAATTACAGATGACCTTTTGACTCCATCCAGGAAAGATGATACATATAAAGATTCACATTAGTCTCAAAAATACCAGGCAGCACAAAATAATTATCGAGGATGACGAATAAATAGTGCAAAAAAACAACCTGGAATTTTTACAGCCGTTTACGAATGCAGCCGGTACACTTGGATTTACGCCTGATATTAAAAGTATTCCGAATATTTTTACTGGAAAAAGATTTGAAGGTTTAGGGGCTTTCATTACCAACCCCATCAGCCTTCGTCCTCGTCAGCCTGCGAAAGAACTGAATTTGGTCCATTATCCCGGGGGATTTCTCCTGCATACAGGCTTCCCTAATCCCGGTTTTTCTTCTGTCATTAAAAAATATTTCAGCAAATGGGCTGACAGCCGTATACCGATCATTCCGCACCTTCTGTTGGATGATTCCGAAGAAGGGCAGGGAATGGTCAGGAAACTTGAAGATCTTGAAAATATATTATCAATAGAAATCAGTTTTGAGCCGCATATGCAGGAAGGTGAAATATTACATGCTGTTCATCATTGCATGGGAGAAAAACCAATTATTGTGCAGCTTGATCTTGGAATGGTGTCAATGCTTGGCCCAAAAGTGATTCAGGCAGGGGCAGCTGCTGTGAGTTTTGCCCCGCTCCGCGGATCAATTCTCGCGGAATCTGAAGCCGATACAAATCAATCTAAATCAATGGTCAGCGGCAGGCTTTATGGACCCGGTTTATTTCCCCAATCTCTCCTGGTCTTGCATGAAGCACTCAGCCAGGACTTGCCGGTCTTTGCTGGTGTGGGTGTATATTCCTCTGAACAGGCTGACCTGATGCTATCGATGGGTGCAATAGCTGTTCAATTTGATACATGTTTCTGGAAATAAAAAAAACCCCGTCTCACGACGAGGTTTTGGGTGTACAGTCAGGCTTTATTGATTATACAGCCTTGACGTTGGCAGCCTGCAGGCCTTTGGGGCCTTTTTCGACTGTGAATTCAACGCGCTGGCCTTCTTCAAGATTGCGGAAACCATCGCCCTGGATTGCGGAGAAGTGGACGAAAACATCAGGGCCGCCTTCGCGGGAGATGAAACCGTAACCCTTGCTACCATTGAACCACTTAACCGTACCGATGACACGTTCAGACATTTTTTGCCTCCTTAGAGCAAAACAACAAAAAGGGTGAAAAAGTTGTGGAGCAGTTGTCTTCGGCCGGTCAAAACAAAAACAGCCCAAAGGTCTTGCTTTGGGCCATCGTCTTACCAATTCAACGAAAACTTACTTGCTACCTACAATATAAAATATATCAGTGAATTCAGATAGAGTCAAGGTTTTTAATGCACTATTAATCAAAGAATCACAGATTGGTATAAAAATCAACCTTTTTTATCATCATTAACAAGATATTAACCTGATTAATGCTTATTTTTCCAGCCAGATTGTGACTGGACCATCATTGTGGATCTCAACCAGCATATCTGCGCCGAATATTCCCTGCCCAGTCGGAATACCGAGTTTGTTCATTTTATCAGCAAAATAGGCAATCAACGGCCTGGCGTTTTCCGGCAATGCAGCATCCACGAAAGAGGGGCGTCGTCCGCGGCTGGTATCGGCATATAAAGTAAATTGTGAAACAAGGATAGCAGATCCTTTTATATCCAGCAGGCAGAGCTTCATTTTTCCTTCAGCATCTTCAAAAATGCGCAGATTAACAATCTTGTCTGAGAGAAAATCAGCCTGTAAAACATTATCGGAATGTCCGATTCCGAGGAGAATCACTACTCCCTGACCTATCTCAGCTGTGATTTTCCCGTCAACACTTACTTTTCCATATGTTACCCTTTGAACCAATGCACGCATTGCATCTCCTCAAGAAATTGATCAGCCATGAAAATGCTTGTATTCGATATTGCCGGGATGGTCTTTTGTGAATAATATTTTAAAAATCTGCGGAACCTTGGAAATGGTTCTATATTTCAAATAGCATTCTTTCGATGCATGAGGGATATTCAATACAGCCAGGCGTTCTTCAAATTCTGCAAGGCGCTCAATATAGCCAGGAAAATCGCGGACTCCTTTTGGGCACCAGGCGGTTTCGCTGATGGCGGTCAATCTTGGAAACATCTGCCAGTAAAGCCTTTCGCGTGAATCAACGTATTCGGTCCATAACGGCCCTTCCACGCCGATGATATTTTCTTCTTCTGCATCGCTTAGCTCAGAAAAACACGGTTCAAATAAATAAGATCGGATCAATTCGATTGCATTAAATGAGTAATCCAAATACATTTTCGAAAAATCAGAGATGATGGTTTTCCTGCCTTTTTTTATAGCATTGATTGTATTTTTCCTGGTTGTATAGATCCAGTACTGGTTGATGACGTTTTCATCCAGGTCATCATTTACCACTTCGCTCCAGCCAATGACATTGGTTCCTTGTGAATGTAATTTTTTGACCAGGCGGTTTTCAAAATATAACTGCAGATCCCTGCCATTTTTTAATCCTTCATCTTTCATGCGTTTTTGACAGTCCGGGCAGTTTTTCCAGGACTTCGTGTTGACCTCGTCACCGCCGATGTGGATGTACCCGAATGGGAATAACTCAGCAATTTCCCGGTAAACATCAGCCATGAATTCAAAGACGAATTCCTTACCAACGCAAACCGGTTTAGAAAATGTCGTCACAGATGGTCTGACTTCCACGGGTTGACCATCACATGTCAGCTGCGGGTAAGCGGCCATGGCTGCAGATGCGTGACCGGGCATGCCGATCTCTGGAATGACCTCGATAAAAAGGCTGCGGGCATAAGCCACGATCTCACGGATCTCATCCTGGGTGTAATACCCGCTGTAAGGCTTGTTGTCGTAAATTGGTTTTTGGAGGATCCAGCCGCCAACCTGTGAGCATTTACGGATTGACCCGATCTCTGCCAGCCGCGGATATTTCTTGATCTCGATCCGCCAACCCTGATCATCCGTTAAGTGCCAGTGAAAGCGGTTCAGCTTTTGAAGTGCCATCAGGCCGAGGATGTTTTTGATCTCATCCACTCCAAAGAAATGACGGGATACATCCAGCATAAAACCGCGGTGTTCAAAGCGCGGGCTGTCTTCTATATGAAGATAGGGGATCTGAACAATAGCAGCTGAAATGCCATTTTCCAATTCTGCCGGCATTAATTGCCGGAGAGACTGGGCAGCATAAAAGAAGCCGGCGGCGGTAGAAGCCCGCAGCTCAACGCCGTTTCCTGAGACAAGTAATTGGTAAGCTTCTTTACCAGCGATGGATGGATCGCTGATCAACCTGATTTCCCCATCGTTTAAAACAGTTACTGCACCTGTCAATTTTTGAATGAGCTGTGCAGCTTGCCTCCCGGCTTCCGGATAAGAAATTCTATGACCAGCTGAAAGTACAAAAATACCATCCTTTCGGATGGCTTTTTGTGGTTTGGGGATGATGTTTAAAGAATTACTCAAGCAAATCTCCATACGAAATTAATACCATTTGGAGTTTTATCTAGAAATC
>CAZBRI010000013.1:0-17324 GCA_964494055.1 uncultured Anaerolinea sp. | reverse complement strand
GCCCCAGGTGGCGCAGGTGTTTGCCGGCACCAAGCGTGCCCTCGTATTCTCCTTGAAGCGCATAGTCAGGGCCTGCGGTTTCCACCGTGGTGAACGTCGGCGGCTCAGGGGGCTTTGGTTTGGCTGGCTCGGCGGCTTGGAGAGACACCACCGAGGCGAGGCTCAGCAGTGCGAGGAGGGCGTTGTGTTTGCAGTTCATGGATGATGAAAAATTGAGCAGAGAATTACTGACCGATCACGGCGCACCTTGCTTTTTCTTTGCAGCATTCGGCTTGCCTTTGCCCGCATCGCGCATGGGCCAGTTGGGATCTTCTGTGTGGCCTGCCTTCATGTAGGCCTCCGCTTTGGCGACAAGCTCAGGCTTTTCTGCGGCCAGGTTCTTTGCCGGGTGAGAATCGGCAAAATTGACATATTCAGGTTCATCGTGGATCCGGATTGCACCAGGCTGCATGGATTGGCGCAGATCCAGAATGGCATTCAGCACTTCATAATCCACTTTAATCAGTTTGAGGGCTTTTTCGGCTATTTCGGCAGTTTCCGCGGCGACAAAAGCTACACGGTCACCCACAAACCGGACTTTATTATCAAGTGAGAAGGCATCCAATGGTCCCGGGATCGGGTCAGATTGGCCGGCGGTTGAATAAATCACCCGTGGAATATCCTGCCAGGTGAGAACTGCTGCAACGCCTTCAAGGGCTTTGGCTTTACTTGTATCAATATTTTTGATGCGGGCATGGGCGTGCGGTGAGCGCAGCACCTTGGCATGTAAAAGTTCTCTTGGCTGCATGTCAGCTGCGAATGCAGGTTTTCCCTGAACAAGCTTGATGGCATCAACTTTGATTTCACCCTTACCAACAGTCTGGTAAGGCAGCCTGTCTGGAGAAATTACCATTCTCGGCATGACTTTTGTTTTTGTATCAGTTCTGGAGTCCATGCTGGATGGCCCATTATCCACTTGTCCGGGAAGTACCCATTCCCAGCCGGTATTGGCATCTGGTAATTTTTCACCGCGCATGGCCGCTGCTGCCCTCAAAATGGCCTGAACAGGTTTTACATACCCGGTACACCTGCATAATACACCTGAGATTGCTTCACGGACTTCTGCTTCACTCGGGTTTGGATTTTTGTCGAGCAATGCTTTGGCTGCCAATACCTGGGCAGGTGTACAGTAACCGCATTGGATTGCACCGCTTTCAACAAAGGCCTTTTGGATGGGATGCAGACCGTCAGTTTTTCGCCAGCCCTGATCAGGATGTTCTCCCAAGCCTTCAATAGTCACAATTGCGTGCCCTTCAGCTTGAGCAGCCAGCAGCAGGCTGGAGTTCACCGGTTTCCCATCCAAAATCACTGTATCGGAACCGGATAATCCCTGTTCATCACCGAACTTAACACCGTAATAACCAAGTTCGCGCAGGATAGAGAATAAACTGTCACCTGGTCTGCATTCTACATCATGAATTTTGGCATTTATTTTGAGTTGGATTTTCATATTATTTTTCCAATTTAGAATAGGATGAATGATTTAATTAATAAATTGAGTAGTTATATAATTTTTACCCTGGTAACCGGTTTAAATTATATTTTTCAAAGAAATTTTTCCTGTATGATTGTTTCTTGTTCTTCTCGATGCTTGTCTCTTAATTCATCAATAAGTATTTTATTTTCATTCTCATCTTCAAAGTACCAGGATATCCAGCCATTCAAAGGTACGCCTTTCGCCAGTGATTTTGCAATGCTGTGTATTGATCCGATTTGATCATTACACACAATCTTTCCGTCTCCACGGATGGTGGCTGTAATGGATGAGTTTTTTACCCACCAAAGTTTTTGCCCTGCAGAAAGTAACCCGGTTTCCAGCAATACCCCAAATGGTATTCTTTTATTTTGCCGGGGCTCTGATGTGGTCATCCATTCCAGGCTGGCTGGGGTGACCCTGTCAATTCTTCCTTGTGCAACCGGTATATATTGTTCGTTCTGTTCGATCCCGATCCAGCTGCGATTTAATCTCTTTGCCACTGCGCCTGTCGTTCCTGACCCAAAAAAAGGATCGAGAATGATGTCGCCAGGATTTGAACTGGACACGATCACGCGGTAAAGAAGTTCTTCCGGTTTTTGCGTTGAATGTGCCTTGACACCGTCAATCCTGATCCTTTCCTTGCCTTTGTTGATTGGAAATAACCAATCAGACCGCATTTGGAGATCATCATTAAGCGATTTCATGGTGTGATGGTTGAATGTATAGCGTGCGCCTTGTTTTTTTTGAGCCCAGATCAGGGTTTCATGTGCGTTTGTAAATCTCACCCCGCGAAAATTAGGCATTGGATTGGTTTTGATCCAGACAATATCATTTAATATCCAGAAATCAAGGTCTTGCATGATCTTTCCAACACGGTAAACATTATGATATGAACCAATGACCCAAATTGTTCCCGTATCTTTTAATACTCTCCGGCAGCCTTCCAGCCATTCCGCAGTGAATTTATCATATTCATTAAAACTTGAAAATTTATCCCAGCCATCCTCAACAGCATCCACTTTTGAATTGTCCGGCCGAAGTAGTTCATTCTGAAGCTGCAGGTAGTAGGGGGGATCTGCAAATATAAGATCAACGGATTCATCAGGTATTTCTGATAACCTCTCGCGGCAGTCGCCTTTCAGAATGGTATTAATAATAGTCTGGTTCACGATTTTCTCAAAATTGATATATAAAAGTTTTCTGTCAAATTTATCTGCTACTGATAAAAAGATTAAAGGACCTTCTTGATTACAAGGAAATCCGGTTTTTGTTCATTCGCTTTCAAAAGAGCATCTGTTGAACCAAGGACAGTCACGTGTCCTGCTTTTTTTACTTTTTCTAAAATGCGGCCGAATTCTTTGAAATGCTCAAGGTTGGTTGATAGCACTTCATTTCTGATTTTCTGCCTTTGTTCATCATCATATCCAACTAAATTCCTGCTCAAGGAAGTCCAGCCTTTTGCATCAGGTAATAAATATGCATCCAGGTCACCAATGGTTCCGATGATTGATTTGAAAAGCTCGGTATTTGAAAGCTCCAATTCAGAAAGAAATTTTGGAGTACCATCATAAATCTCAAGACTTTCGAGCAAATTGGGATCGCGGTAAGAAAGAAATGTAAAAATACCGGAGAACATATCAAATGCACTCTGTCCGCCGTAAGCCCCGCCTTGAACTCTGATCTTTTCCCACAACCAGGTTGTCTGCAGGAAATTATTGATCACTTGAACAGAACCATGCAGGTCATACCCTAATTCATACAGGTTTGCGCCTTTTCCAACAAAATTAACTTGTGATGGAACACCTAAACCCTCATGATTCTTTGAATATTTGAAAGACCATGCAGGTGTAGTTAAGTTATTTTTCGGAATGGATGATAGAAATGTAGATAAATTATTTTCGATCGCTGAGAAATTTGTTGAATCAAGAGTGACGTTTACAACCATCGTTTTTTGATTTAGTAGATGCTTCCGGAGAGACTCCAGTTTTTGCAGCACCCCTGTCCAGTTTGATTCTATTTCTTCCAATAATGTTCTCAAAAAGAAAAGGTGAGTGATACCTTGCATCTGTTCATTGATCTGATCAGCCTCATTCAAATGCGAACGAAGCCGTAAATTGACGATACTTGAACCGCCAGGAACCAATCCGGCTTCCAATCCGGCTTTTCTTTCCAGGATAATTTGTTTAAATCTCTCCTTCTGATCAAACCTGGCGGAAAGTAAGATATCTTTTAATAAATTCAAAAGTTCACCGGATTGACTGATAATTGCTTTACTTTTAATAAAGAACCAGGCCGCTGATTGTTTCGAATTTTTACGCGATGAATTAAAACCGGCAGAATGGATTCCGCCAGTATTTGTTCCAATTCTTTGGGTTAATTGAACAAAATCTTCTTTTTCAGTTCCCATTTCAAGCAGTAATCTGCCAAGAAGGCCGGCAAATGGGATAAGCTCCTGGGGTACTGAATGCAGATCAAATCCTATATCCAGGTAAAGAATACCGTTGGTAAAAAGATCATGAAAATAAACAGGTACTTCGCTTAATTGGATTAACTGGCAGGGAATCTGACTGATATTTCTATCGATATCTTCAATGGATAAACTTGGGATGGTTGCCAGGGCTTCCGGGCTGTCTGGAGTATCCTGCCGAATTTTAAGCTCTTCTGCCAGATTAATTAAATTTTGTAATTCAGCATTGGTCAATTCAGCTTTGATTTTATTCAAACGATCTTTTTCAATGTTATTTCTTCTTTTGCCTTCTTCAGGGTCAGGATATAGAACGACAGTGCTGCGGTGAAAATTATTTATCAAATATTTTTCTACAACTCTCTCAAGATAGCCTGTGATTACAGCTTTTTCCTTCAATAAGGCAAGTGGTTTTTCAAATGCAAGCGCATCCATCGGGTCTCCGTCATAAAGCCAGGTGCTTAATACACCCAGCATCATTGAGAGTTCCCGGGGAAAACGGCCTGTATTTTGTTCACGAAGATGAAATTCCATGGTATTCAAGCTGGCGGCGATGGTTAATGGATCGAAACCATTTTTTACCACATCAGCAAGGGCCTTAATAATCAAGTTTTCAACTTTTTCGATATTCTCTTTCTCAATTCCTTTTAATCCAGCAGAAAACATCGTCTGTTGTAATTGTTCTTCGAAACCGCCTATTACATCCTCGCCATAACCAGATTCAATCAAAGCTCTTTTCAACGGAGATGCAGGTGTTGCTAATAAAACATGTGATAACAGTGAAAGTTCAAGATTAGTCTGGGTCTCAGAATAATCTGATAATAACCAGTTGATGCTCAGGTGCGATTTTGGGGAAGCAGAATCCCCTGAGTCATAAGGAATCATGGACCGAAAGGGTTTCTCAAATTTCGGCTGCATCGCAATATGGCTGTCCACATTTTTCCTGTCAAATTGTGACAACCAGCTTTCAACGATATTCAGCCTTTCGGCTTCAGGATCATCACCATAAAAATAGATATAGGAATTGGAAGGGTGATAATAATTTTCGTGAAATGATTTAAAAGTTTCGTATGTCAGGTCTGGAATGGCGAGCGGATCCCCGCCAGAATCAAACTTGTAAGTATTATCCGGAAATAGAGATGAGCGCGATCGATCCCCGAGCAGATCATCAGGGGAAGAGTATGCACCTTTCATTTCGTTAAAAACAACGCCTTTGAAGGATAATGACTCATCTGCGGGATTAACTTCGTAATGCCATCCTTCCTGTCTTAATGTATGCTCCGGGATTAATGGAAAGAATACAGCATCCATGTAAATGTCGATCAGGTTGTAAAAATCTTTCAAATTTTGACTGGCACACGGATAGCAGGTTTTATCGGGAAATGTAAAGGCATTTACGAAAGTTTGCAGCGATCCCTTGATGATCTCAACAAATGGTTCTTTTACTGGGTATTTTCTTGATCCGCACAAAACTGAATGTTCCATGATATGTGAAACACCGGAAGAATCAAATGCAGGGGTCCGAAAACTGATTCCAAAACATTTGTTTTCATCCTTATTTACCAGGGACAAAAGTTTTGCACCTGTTCCATCATGGATAAAAAGGGTGCCCGTGGTATTAATCTCTGGAATGTTGCGGATTGATTTTGTTGTGAAAGACATTGGCTTCTCTTAGGTTTTTTGCTGCTTTTTTTCTAATGTATTGAGTTTTAGATAAAAAAATTATTTGAGATTATTTAAGCAGCGGACAGCCAGGGCAGCTGCAGTGCTTGATCTGTATTCTGAAGTCGCCCATTGATCACCAGCTTCATGAAAAGCATTGTTCGCAGCAGATGATAAACCTTCAGCTTCAGTCCCATCCATGGCTAATAATGGCGTATTTTTATAACCACCGAGAGCCAGGCGTGTCCTGCCGCCATTCCATTGCACAACGCAGGCACTCACAATTGGTTTATCAAATTGTGACCGGCCGACTGATTCAAAGGATGATTTCACATTAACAGGGATTATGATTTTTGTCATGAATATTTTTTGCCGGAAAGGAAAATAATCCCCGAGAGATATTAAATTAGTTTTACTGCTGCTGATCGTTTGAAGTTTAGCATCAAATCCAAGCATGACAGTACCAACTGCTGATCGTCCGTCACAGGCAGCAAGTGTTCCAGCGATAGTTGCGGCATTCCGGATATTTAAACCAGCTTCAATTCGAATGGCGTTTTTCAATGAATCAGGGCAGATTTCCGATTCCAAAATCTGTTGAAGTGTTACACAGGCATCAAACTCCAGATTGTTTCCATTTTTGCTGATCTTATTCAAACCCAGCGCTTGTAGGTCCACAACATCAAAAACATCATCGCTCGGCAGGCTGAGTAATGTGCCGCCAGCAAGTGGTTTTGTCCCGGGTTTTTCGAGTAATGTAATCGCTTCTTCGAGGGTTTGCGGTCTATAATAATTGGTTATCATGTTTTCTCCACGTGATCAGTTTGCGGTTAAGTGCACAGATCACAAAAATTATGACATTACGGCCTGCAGATAAGATGTAATAATAAATACTAAAATGTGTCTGACAACCTGTATTATACAGGAATAGAAGGCTTTATTAACATGCCTTCTGTCACAAATTCCAATTTACATATCTTACTCGGGATAAACCTTCCAGCCCAGTTGGTCAAGATTTGTGGAATCCAGCATCTCATCTGGAACATTGATAAGCATTGTGTTGGCTTCTGCCAGCAGATTATTATCCTCATCATATATCCCTGCCCAGCTTTCCGCCATTTTACCTTTGGATTTACCCGCCTTTCCAATGATTTTAAGTGGTTTCAGGGTAGGAACATTTTTCCGGTATTTCACTTCTAATTTAGCGGTGAACATGAATCTCGGGGCTGAAGCATCCCCCATTTGTGCTCTTCCGCTGATCTCATCCAGCAAGGTCGCGACGATTCCGCCATGTAATACACCGGGATAACCCTGGAAATGTTCTGGAGCAGTGTATTCAGCTTCGATAACACCGGTGTCCACCTGGAAAATTCGCAGCTTTAGACCGATCGGATTTTCCAGCCCACAAAGAAAGCACATTTTTGAATTAGGCTGCGGAATTCTTGTTTTATCTGCCATTTTTACTCCAATTTTGTAATAATTATATTTTTTTGGTAATATTTCTCAAAAAATATTTGCATTCGATCATAAACATCGCTATAATAACTTTGATCATTTATTTCATAAAGGAGAGATTTTATGACTCATGTAATTACAAGTCTGTGCTTACGGGACAGCGGCTGTGTTGAAGTTTGTCCTGTTGAATGTATTACACCTGGGAAACCCCAGGAACAGTGGCCGTTATTTTACATCGATCCCGACACCTGCATCGATTGTGGTGCATGTGTGCCTGAGTGTCCTTATTCTGCCATTTTCCCTGAAGATGAAGTGCCTTCATCCTATTCAGCCAAAGGCGGCGAATATATTAACCAGCTTGGATTGACCGGCAGTTATACAGGCTCAGATCATCACGGAAAACCGGTTAATTTATCCAGCACAAAGCAGCTTACAAAGGGCGAATCTGTTAATTTGTCAGGTGACATAAAATTAAATGCAGATTTTTATCAAAAAGGTCCCGGCTACAATTCCAAGTAACTTTTAATTATGGATCGCCAGGCAATCAGCCTGGCGATTTTTTATTTAAGGCTGCAGTGTGTTTTTAAGGATCGTTTGTCCGATAGATTGAGCTGTATAAATGTTATTTTCCTCAATGATAACCAAAAGGGCTAATTTAGGTCCCTGCCAGTTGGGGATCGTGCCAGCTGCATACCAGGTAAATGGTTTTTTTTGAGCCTGGTTTGATGAACTGTATCCCCAAAAGGGTGTGCCATTAATTTCCAGCTTTGATACTTCTGAATTTATTCCAGCTTCAGGAAGACATTCGTGTTTTTGGTATACCGGGTTTAATATAACCCAGCCTTGTGAAGGAATTTCTACTGAGTTCGTCAGTTGAATGGCTGGGCAAATCCCGCCATTACTCATCGCCGCAATCGCACTGATTAATTGTGCAGGACTCAAAGATATTTGATTTACTTTCCCGGCGGAGAGTCCCGGGGCAGATGATAAATTTATCTCTGATGCATTATAAAACCCTAAAAGGTTGAATAATTTTTCTTTTTCTGCAGATGTATAACTGTTATCACCAAATGCCGAATTTAAAACAGGCTTGAGAAGATCATCAACAGGATATTGTGCCTGCGTAGCGCGATTTAAAAAAGATGTTTCCTCTGATAAAGACAGGGGGCTTGCGATGATGTCCAGTTGATTTGCATCAAAAGTAGGATGTGAAGCCATAACCAGTATCTCTCCGGTTTGTGCATTCACCAGGATGACAGCACCTGTATGATTCCCAAGAAGTGAGTCAGCATTTTTCTGAAGATCAAGATCAATACTGATCCGGATATTTAATCCTTTTGGCGATTGCCCATACAGCACATTATTCCACCAGGTCTGGATTGTTGGAGTGCCTTTTATGCCCCGCAGGTATGGGTCAAGTGAAGCCTCGAGACCGGCCTGCCCATACACCGGATGCGTATAACCAACTATCGGTGAAAGTGCTGGATCCAGGTAGCTCCTGCTGAAAGTCCCGGGTTGTCCTTTGGTGATATTGATAGCCCGGTTTTTCCTGTCCAGGATAGCTCCCCGCATGACATAGCGGTCAGAAATTGCTCTTCTCGGGTTATCTGTTCTGGACAGCAGGTTATCAGAACGATATGCACCCCACCATCCATTAGCTAAGGCACAGGCAAGTAAACCAAGACCCATCATTGAAAACATGACTTTGTATGGCATTGAAATTGATAGTTTCAAAGGTTCATTTTCAGCCGCATTGCTGATCAATAATAATGCCAATAAACCGAGAAATGAAGTTAATAAAGAAGAACCGCCGTAAGAAACAAACGGCAGGGTTACACCTGTGAGGGGCAGCAGACGTAGGTTGCCTCCGATGATCAATATACTTTGTGCACAAAAATAAGTGCTGATTCCTGCTGAAAGTAAGCGGTAAAAATGATTTTCAGCTGTTATTGCGATCTTGAATCCCCTGGTTGTGATTATTCCCATAAAAATGAGCAGGGCAAATGTCCCAATCAGACCGGTTTCTTCTGCTATGCTTGTACATATGAAATCCGAATGAGCTACAGGTACAAGGCCGGGAGAACCTAAACCGATGCCGCGTCCATATATCCCGCCGTTTGCCACTGCTAGAATGGATTGGATGACCTGGTAAGATCGGCCAGATGGATCTGTCCAGGGGTCGATCCAGGCAGTCAAGCGGTATTGTATGATATCAACGAAAAAATAGCCGGTTAATCCGGCTGCTGCTAAAAGCCCAATAGTAATCAAGAGCAGCCGCTTTTTTCCGCTTGCCAGGTAAACCATGGCTGTATAGAGAAAGATAAAAATACTGGCTGTCCCAAGATCACGCTGGGCCAATAAAATTGAAAGTGCAATTCCTGTTAAAAAAATGGATGGGAGAAGCAATTGAAAAAGATTTGCCTGAAGCGGGATTCTATCTGCAAGATACGCGGCCAGGAAAACAACGAGCAGAAGCTTTAATGGTTCAGAAGGCTGAAGATACAGACCGCAGCAGCCAAGCCACAAATGTAAACCGCTGCCTCCCGGATTTGTTCCCCAAAAAAATGTCAATGCCGTTAAAAAAAGTCCGCTGATTAAAAAGATATATTTATATCGGTAAAGAACCCCGATCATCTTTTCAAAACGTATACCAATAAATAATAAACAGGAACAAACGGCCAGCCAGGCCGCCTGTCGGATACCAAACGCTGGATCAAGCCGCCATATGGTAAGTATTCCCCAGCCGGCAAGTAGTGCACAAATCGGGAATATATATGGATCAGCATCAGGAATTAGTTTTGAAATCTGGTGGTACACAACTAAAACAGATAAAACCCATATTAAAAATCCCAGCCAGTGAGACCATCGTAAATCTGCATTCCACGACCTCAATCTTGCAATTGGTGAGAGTGTTAGGGTTAATGAATAAATTGATAAAAACAAGGCTGCCAGTTTTAGCAGGCGGCCTTGAATGGTGATTGGTGCAGAATATCTGGTCTTTGATGGAAAAAAAAGATTCACAATGGTTTATAGGTATTTACTATCAGTAATATCTTCAAAATATTCACTCAGTTTTTGGCTGCAGATACTTTTGAACCAGGATACCCAGCCTTTTGATACTATCATTCTTGATTACTGCATGATTGGTAATTATCGCATCTGCCAGAGCGCTGCTGCAGGCACAGTATTGTTTGTGATCCATTTCTTTTAATATATTTCGAATCGATTCCTGTGCGATCTTTGTGTTTTTATTTAAAGTATGAATTACCATCTCTACTGTGACCGGTTCTGCTGATATGTGCCAGACATCATAGTCAGTTACATGCGCCATCGTTGTGTAACAAATTTCAGCCTCTCTGGCCAGGAATACTTCTGGTGAGGCTGTCATACCGATTATTGACATCCCCCACGCCCGAAATACATTCGATTCAGCCTTTGTTGAAAAACGAGGTCCTTCGATAGTGATCAAAGTTCCACCCTGGTGTACTGTCGCGCAAGTTTTAGCCGCTGCTTCCCATGTACGTTGACTGAGATCCGGGCAAAATGGGTCTGCTGAACCTATATGTGCAGCCAGGCCGTTTGAGAAAAAAGTTCGAGATCTTTCCTTTGTGTTATCAAATACCTGGTCGGGTATGACAATATCCCCCGGCTTGTAATCCTCTCGTAAAGATCCGCAGGCACTGATGCTGACTATTTGTTCGACCCCTAACATTTTCAATGCATAAATATTCGCCCTGTAATTTACTTCCGTGGGATTAATAAAATGACCAATTCCATGCCTGGCCAAAAAGGCTACACGTTTGCCTTCAAGGCTGCCAATGATTATCGGCGAGCTAGGTTTTCCAAAAGGGGTGTCCAGTGTTTTTTCAAC
The DNA here is from genome assembly GCA_964494055.1 of uncultured Anaerolinea sp. Lineage (GTDB taxonomy): Bacteria > Chloroflexota > Anaerolineae > Anaerolineales > Villigracilaceae > UBA5195. Next base: position 6,359 of record CAZBRI010000013.1, on the reverse strand, counting down.
GGTATCAGTCAGCCCTTCCATGCTGTAAAACCCGGAACCTCCGATGATGGCAAGATCGATCTTTTCGTTCATTCGATTTCTCCTGGATTGATTTTTGTTTCATCCTGTAATATCAATGTAAAACTGTTTTTACCGCAGCTGATAACATCACCATTAATGACAATGGCCGGGTTCTTGATGATCTCACCGTTGAGGCAGGTGCCATTTGTGGATTGAAGATCATTTACCCACCAGTGTCCATGGTGAAAAGCAATTCTTGCATGCCTGTTTGAAACAGTATTATCATTCAAAATGAGATCGCAATTTTCGTCCCTTCCGATCTCAATATTGATTTTATTGAAATGAATGATTTTTTCTTCATTTGTACCAGTGTTCATAAGAAAATCAATATTGATTTTTTCGTTACTTTCCAGGAAATCAGTATCCTGTTTAAAAGATTGCCACAAGTAGAACAGGGTAATCCCAAGGAATGCATAGAGAGAGATCACAGCCAGGATTCGGATGATTAATAAAACTACTCCGGTCACGCTATATCCTTCTCATTATTTGATTTCATGTTATTTTCCGTTGCAAATTGATTATCTTTTTTTGGAATTGCCATGGGCATGGTCTCACCCTGAGGTTTTATACCAGTTACTTTATCCTGGCCAAAGATCATGGTATATCCAGCAAGTGAAATGAGATCTCCAGCATAGAGGGTAGTTTCACTTATTCTTTGATCGTTTACGAATGTTCCGCCTGTGGAATTAAGATCAAAAATGACAAAATGATCTTTTACAAACCTGATTTGTGCATGATCTCTTGATACCCTGGGATCTTTTATCAGTATATCATTTCCTTCACGGCGGCCTACGCTAATGACATTTTCATTGATATTTATAACTTTTTTTCCTTCAATAATTAAAAATGCGGGAATGATCTTTATCAAAGTTTCATCAACTTTGATAATTGAAGTTTTTTCCAGATCAGCAGGCCTTTCTACGCGAATAATAATATCATCCGGTTTCAAATCATTATCGGATGCAACTTTTAATCTCAATTTATTCGAATAATGAAACCCGGCTTGTTCAGCTGTTTGCTGGAAGGCATTATTAAGCCCCTTTAGAATTGTAAGGTCATGTTCCCAAAGCGCTAATTTGGACGGGTGAAGAAAAAGGATGAAATCACAGCTTTCTGAAAAATTAAAAGTATTCGTTTTTTGGAATTCTATCTCTGCTTCAAATGCGAGACTCAGCTTGTGAGCCAATTGACTAATCGGGACATTATTCAAAGTCTGGGTAAAAAAATCACCCTCAATGATTGACCGAAGTTTTTCCTCAAAATCAAGTAAAAAATTATTCATAAAATTCAGGGAGTTTTTAGAGTAAAAATAGATATTTGACCATTATACACTTTGTTCTCACAAGAAAATTATTACTGGGAAATATTAATTGCCTTGTTATAATATTCATCTCTGGCAAATAAGACAAAATTATTCTAAAAACTTGGAGCTCCCATGGCATTGCCATTAGTTATTCTCACACATCCGCTGCCGCCTGAATGGATTAGCAGCTTGCAGGGTCATGTTCGTTTATTGGTCGGACCGGCTGATCCCCCGGGTTTTGCATCATATTTGTTGGAGCAAATCGAAGAAGTAGAAGGCATATTTTGTTTGTTGATCGACAAAGTAGACGCAAGTCTGCTGGCATCTGCTCCAAGAGTTAGAGTTGTCAGTACCATGGCGGTCGGTTTTGATAACATTGATATCGTTGCCTGTACAAGAAGGGGAATTCCGGTAGGAAATACTCCCGGCGTTTTGACAGATGCTACTGCTGATCTTGCCATGGCATTGTTGTTATCTTCTGCCAGGCTTCTGCCAAAATCTTCCATGGATGCAAGAGATGGTTTCTGGCGAACCTGGTCTCCGACCGGCTGGCTGGGGGCAGACCTGAAAGGAGCTGTGCTTGGAATCGTCGGTATGGGGAAGATTGGTAAAGCGGTTGCCGCAAGGGCTTCAGCTTTTGGTATTCAAATAATTTATTCAGATCCTAAAATTCAGCCGGAGATTGAGAGCACTTTTTCAGCAAAATACAGGCCTTTAGAGGAATTATTACGGGAAAGTGATTTTGTCAGCCTTCACTGCCCGCTGACTGCTGGAACACGCGGTTTGATCGGAGAAAAAGAATTAAATATTATGAAACCGACTGCCACGCTGATCAATACCGCACGCGGTCCGATAATCGTTCAAGATTCTCTTGTAAAGGCGCTGAGAGAAGGCCGGATAAAATCTGCTGCTTTAGATGTTACTGATCCGGAACCTCTGCCGCCTGACCATCCGCTATATGATCTGCCAAATTGCTTAATTGTTCCACATATCGGTTCGGCCACGCATGGCACCCGGAAAAAAATGGCTGAAATAGCCTGCGAAAATCTTCTTGCCGGCCTGGAAGGTACAAGGCTTCCACATATTGTAAATCCGGAAGTTTTCAAAGAAAAATAATTCAAAATAGATAGGGATAATGCAGCCCGATCAGTCTGAAATTATTTTAGAATGATTAAATTAATAAAGTTTTGGGCAAAAACTTATTGAAGTAAATAGATTTGAGCAGAAATTTGGATTTGCCCTGTCTATAAATCAGGATGATTTCTCAACAGGAAAAATCTCGGGATCTAAATGGAAATAACAATATAATTTTTTATTATCCCGCGATTAATTTATTACAGCTTGGGCAGGTTTTTTCTCCCCGTAAAACAACAAAACCACAAGCCGGGCATGTTCTTGGCTGGATATTACCAAGCGGGGCACCGCAGGCTGCACAGCTTGCTGCTCCCACTTCATTGGCAGTCCCGCAAAAAAGACACTCCAGCCGCTGGAGCCTCTCAGAAATTTGAGTACTGGAATGGTGACTTTGCGCAACACTTCCTATGACCTGCCAGATTTTCTCGTGAATTTGCAGGTTTTGAACATCCTGCGCCAGGTCATCCAGCCGTCCTAACAAGTTCCACGGGTTGATTAATGTTTCGATCACTGTTTTACCCATGGAAGCAGCCAGCCCCATCCATTCCTGTTCGCTGACAGTAACCATTATCCCGTCTTCAACTGTTTTTAACTGCACATTAATAGCTGTTTCCCCGCCGCTTGCAGCCCCGGGACGGGTGCCTATTTGAACGCTCATCTCGCTGCCATGTCCCAAAGCTTGCGCTCGTAAATTTCCACTGTTAAAAAATGTCAGCAGTGCCTGGGCGATATCGATGGGAGTCATGTCACCGTGAAATATTTTTTGTTCCATAGGATAGATTATAATCACCTTTGATCAAATTGGCAGGTATGGGTGTTCACTATGCGTAGATATTTAAAAAAATTATTTCTTGCTGTTATTTTTATTTTATTGTTGATCATCATAACTTACGTTCCAGTTACGATTAAAGTTGCTGCCCAACAGCCGACTGGTTCCGTTCCGACAGTTACAAGTACACCGATGGGGGCAACCATACAGGTGACCTATCCTGAACAGATCAATGTCCGCTCTGGACCAAGTTCATGGCTGTATCCTGCTGTCGGTGTTTTGCTTTCAGGTGAAGTGGCTCCTGCAATCGGCAGATCTCCAGGCGGGGATTGGATTGAAATTCATTATGATGGTGTTCCTGGCAATACAGGCTGGGTTTATGCGCCTCTTGTCGGGCTCTCAGCTTATGCCGACCTGCCCATCATCGATCCGCCGCCGACACCAACCCCTGCAACCACACCAACAATTGATCCGACAATGGCTGCGGCGTTTATCCCGCAATATACCCCAACACGTCTTCCAACATTTACGCCCCCGGGTGTACTGGTGATTCCTACCTATCAGAGTCCTGGTGCCCGAACAGCAGGTATCCCGCTGGGCTTGATCATCGTCCTGCTTTTGTTGATCGGTGTTTTTGGTTCATTTATCTCTTTCTTGCGTGGAAGATAGGCAATAAAAAAAGCCAGGAATTTCCTGGCATTTTTTTTATCTCTGTTTGCGTTAGTTATTACAGCTGCAGCTTCCGCCGCAGGCACAACTTTCACCTTCAGCCTTAGCGTGTCCATGTCCTTCAGATCCACAGCTGCAGCCTCCGCCGCTTTTGGCATTCGGATTGTCAACGATGAAACCAGCGCCGCGAACAGGGTCATTAATGTAGTCAATTTTTGCCCCCTGTAAATATGGCAGGGATTCACTGTCTATTATCATCTGAATATCGCTCATTTTGAAAACCTGGTCATTGTCTTTGATGCGGTTATCAAGTGCCATGCCATAATTTACCCCGCAGCATCCGCCGCCGGAAACAAATACCCTTAATGAATATCCATCCAGCTTTTTCTCAGCCAGTATACCGCGAAAGGCTTCCTTGGCATTTTCAGACATAGCAACACTACTAATCTGTGCTTCTTTATTGGTTTCGATTTCTTGTAACATCTTTTTCTCCTTCGTAACCGCTAATTTCGACAAATCATATCAAATTTATAACTCACTGTCAACAGATAAAAAAAACCCCGCTTTTGGCGAGGTTTGGTAGTTAATCAATTCTTAGGCTGTTGTAACCCTGTTTTTCAAAGTTCGATCCAGGATATCATCCTGTGTATTATCAGAAGGCTTATTCTTTTTGGATTTGGCAGCTTTTTCTGCTTTCTGACGGTCTAATGCAGCCTGCCAGGCAAGTTCAAATACAGTTGGTTCTGGCTCAGAAGGTGCTTCGGCGGGCATTTCGAAATTTTCCTGCCGGGGTTTGCCTTTCTTAGCACCGCGTTTGCGGTCTGTTTTTGGAGCAGAAGGCTGAGCAACTTCTTCTTTTTCTTCCGGTTTCGGCATGACAGCTTTCATGCTTAGCCGAATTTGTTTTTTCTTGCGGTCTACATCCAGTACCATGACATCGATCTCATCGCCTTCTTTGACGACATCTGCTGGAACTTTAACGTATCCGTGTGCCATTTCGCTTATATGAACCAGCCCAGGGCGTTCAGCCCCGATTTCAACAAAAGCCCCGTATGTTTCAAGACGAACAACTTTGCCTTTCAATACTGTCTCTGGTTTTAATTCGCGCCAATCCATCCCAACGGGCTGAATCATGGTCAATTCGATACGGTCTGCTTTTACTTTTCGTACCCACACATCAACTTCCTGGCCAACCTGCACAACGTCTTCAACGCGCTTAACCGCAGAATCTGATAACTGTGAAATGTGAATAATGCCTGGAACTTCCATGCCGAGATCTACAAGCACGCCTGCAAGTGTGGTTTTAACAACTTTCCCTGTCAGTTTTGTCTTCGCTTTTAGTTCGGTGGCAGGGGTAGTGATGGTTTCTGTTGGTAAAGTCATGAGAATGTCTCCTGGATAACGGGAATAAAGCCGAAGGATAATTATACTCAAATTGAGTTTATTGTCAATCGGAAATTGTGCCGTTTTGCACGAATTTCCCTCCAGATTTCCCTGTTGACATATTTTGAATTAAATAGTAAGATTTTGTAAGAAAAAGACAAGAAAGAGGGCATAAATGTACAAAATCGACAATATCGATTACGAAATTGTTAATATGTTAATGGAAGACGGCAGGATGCGGGCTGCAGAGATAGCCAGACGTTTAGGAAACAAGTCGGAGCGGGCTGTCCGCTACCGGATTGACCGCATGATCGAGAATAATGTGATCAGGCTCAGTGCGATTGTTAATCCAAAAGGTCTTGGAATGAATGTTGTTGCCGATTGCTGGCTTGAAGTAGAGGCAGATTCAATTCAGGAAGTGGCAAAAACCATTGCCGCGTACGAAAATGTCAGCTATGTAGCCTGTTCAATTGGTGAAACCGATATCAGTGTGCAGGTAATGGCTTCTGATACTTCGGAAGTCTACAAGCTGGTCACTGAAGTGATCGGAAAAATTCCCGGTGTTCGAAAAACGACAACTTCTATCGTGCCTATCGTCCTGAAAGACGTTTTCCAGTGGCGGATTCCCCGCAGCCTGATTGCTGAAGAACACAAAGAAGATTAGTTCAACTTATTGGAGAATTTTTATGAAAAATTTTGAGAAAAACGCCGAAGTTCAAAAGAGGGCTCAGAAGGTATTACCGCTCGGGGTAAATTCAAATTTCCGTTATTGGGGTCAGGATATTACACCTTATGTTAAGAAAGCCAAAGGATCACACCTCTGGGATGTTGGCGGGAATGAATATATAGATTACAGGATGGCTTTTGGCCCGATTATTTTAGGTCATGCATTTGATGCTGTGGATGATAAAGTGATTGAGGAAGTTCGGAATGGTGTTTTGTTTGCCATGACAGGTGAATTGGAATTGGACGTGGCAGAAATGATCGTGGATATGTGTCCTGCGGTTGACATGGTCCGAATGGCCTGTTCTGGAACCGAAG
>CAZBRI010000012.1:0-17570 GCA_964494055.1 uncultured Anaerolinea sp. | reverse complement strand
CTGCCTGGTGGCCAAAATTACGGCTGAGGAAAAGCGGCTGAATTCTTTCATCACGCTCGGCAATAGCCTTCAGTTCTGCCCCAGTCTGATCCTTTGAACCATCATCCACATAGATCACAGTAACATCATAAGGCAGTTGATCCAGTACCTCTGCAAAATGTTGATGGGTTTGTTCGATCACACCCGATTCATTGAAAACAGGAATAACAATTGTTACTTTAACTTTTTCTGACATTGGGAGTAACCTGGTTTTGATATTTTTATAGTGTTGAATATTATGAGAAAATAATCACCCGGCAATAATTCGTGTTCATATGCCAACGAGCTTGATTTTACCACCGAGAAAAACAGGATAAAAAAATAGCCTGCCAAGAATTTACCTTGCAGGCTATCGATTAATAATTATTGGATTTATTAAGCTAAAACAACACCATGCCGATCTTTTAATAATTCGATCGTCCGATTGACTTCATCTTCTTTTTGTTTATCTGACCAGCCAAGGCAGCTCCCCATGATCTGAGACAATTCTTTGACCAGCGGCAGATCTACCTCACCAAGCCAGGCAAGCGTGGAACGGCGGAGAATTAGATCATCAACATGCACTGCCTTTTCATTTTTTACCAGGAATTCTACTTCCCGGACTGTCCAGTCTGATTTTGTTCTGAGCGGCTGATCATCAGCAGCACGGATATATTCCAGCACGTCCTTTGAACGGGTTCCATATCTTTCAAAGAGTTTTTTCGGATGAAGGTTTGGAGAAGGATATGCTGCTGCAAGTTGATTGATAAATTCTATCTGCGCCAGGCTGATCACGGGATAATCACGCCCGCCGCCTATCGGCAGACTGCGTGTATTTGCCCTGCGGGTTTTTCCAAGTAGTGCCAGTGTTTTATCAGCCACCTGCTCGCTGAATGCCCTGAAACTGGTCCATTTCCCGCCGACCAGAGAATACACCGGCGTGTCACCGATCTTATCTTCCATAATACTGTGATCACGTGTGATCTGACCGGTTGTTTTGGCATGCATATACTCCAGCGGCCGGACACCGGAGAATTGGAACACAATATTTTCCCGGGTAACCTTAACCGCCGGGAAAACACGCGATACCAGGTTGATAAAATAATCGATCTCATCCTCTGTACAGCGAACTGCATCCGGGTCTGTGATCGGAATATCACTGGTACCGATGATGACCTTGTCATAAAACGGGAAGATAAGCACAATCCGGCCGTCTTTATTCTCGAAGAAAAATTCATTATCACCGATCGCACTGCGAAGTTCCGGGTGCCGCAAAACAAGGTGCGACCCCTTGGTCCCGCCGATGTAATGGCCGGATAATCCGATGGAAGAATTTGCGATGTCAATCCATGGACCGGCAGCGTTAATGATCAGTTTGGGATGAATATCAAAAATTTCGCCGGTCAGTTCGTCTTTCAAACTGACATTGTTTCCGTTTTTGCCATTAAGACTCACATAATTTAAGGCTTTGGCGTGCTCACCTTCTGCTTCACCATCCAGCACCAATTCAACTGTAAATCGTTCCGGGGATAAAATCTGACCGTCATAATAGGTGGCAGTATATTTAATATCCGGAGAAAGTTTTGGATATTTTTCGAGGGATTTTTCCCGGCCTTCAAATTTATGCGGCGGAACAGTTCCCTGTGAACGTGTAAATGAATCGTAGAAAATGAGACCGATCTTGATCACCAGCGCACCGCGTTCGGCAGGTTTGTCGAGCAGATTGAGAAATTTAAAAGGCGCATTCAGCAGGCCGGAAAAAAGCTTGAACATGGGCACAACTGTCGGGAGCGGCCTGACCACATGCGGGGCATTTTCGATCATTCGGTTCCGTTCCTGAACCGCCTCACGCACCAGGCGGAACTCACCATTTTCCAGGTACCGTATACCGCCGTGTGCCATGTGCGACGATGCAGCACTAGCGCCTGAACAAAAATCGCCCCTGTCGATCAATAAAACATCGACGCCATTCAAAGCCAGATCACGAAAAGTACCGGTGCCATTAATTCCAGCCCCGACGATAAGAACATCTGGAGATTTTGTTTTGATAGAAGAAAGGATGTCAGCTCGTTTCATATACACACCTTGAAAATAATTGATTGTGAAATTTGTAACTATATTGTAATCCTATATGGATTATTAATGCAAACGACCAATTATAGGTATCACAAACCTTTAATGTTGATATTCTACATTTTTATTCAGATAATTCACGTATATATTCTCAACTCTTTGCCAGATTTAAGAAAACGTCCTCTAGTGTCGGCTCACCCTTTAAAATCGATTGAATCTTCAAATCGCCATGCTCCATGATCATTTTCAATTTCTCACCATCCAACCGGTCATCTACGATGACCCTTAAATGATCACCTGCCAGGCCATATCGCAGGACACCATCAGATTTCGAGAGCACATTCAAACCATCCAATAAAGACTTTGTATATATTTCCCAGACTTCCCCAGGGACAAATTGATGTTTCAAAGCTGTCGGCGTATCCATTGCCAATAACTTACCGTCCCGCATGATCCCAACCCTGCCGCAGTATTCAGCCTCATCCATATAATGCGTTGTGACCAGGATTGTCACACCCTCAGCTGCCAGGTCATAGATCAAATCCCAAAAAACCCGCCGGGCTGTAGGATCAACACCGCTTGTTGGTTCATCCAGGAATAACAATTTTGGGTTGTGTACCAGGGCAATGCCCAATGCCAGGCGCTGTCTCCAGCCGGCAGAAAGCTCGTGGGTTAAAGTAGATCCATGCCCATCCAACCCGACATGAGAAAGTGTCTGATTAATTCTTGCCCGGTCTGTGATCCCGTAAACGCCGCCATAAAACTGGAGATTCTCCCATACTGTCAGGTCATCATAAATGGCAAATTTTTGCGACATGTAACCCACGCGTGTACGCACCTGTTCAGTCTGTTTGAATGAATCAAAACCCAGAACAGTCGCACTTCCTTCATGCGGGGATAGTAAACCAAGCAGCATGCGGATAGTGGTGGTTTTTCCTGACCCGTTGGGTCCCAGGTACCCAACTATCTCACCCGGGTTGATTTCGAAAGAAACATGATCCACCGCAACAAAATCACCAAAATGATGGGTTAAATTTTCGACTCTGACGACAGGTTCTGTCATAACACTCTCCGGGGATATTTTCCAAATGCAGGCATATTTAATATACTTAAACAAACATCAAATTTCTGTATCAGAAAGTGCGATAAAAACATCTTCAAGAACTGTCGGAATAGACCTTGCATCATAAAAGGTACCGCCCCTGGCTGGAATGACTTGCTGTAAATTTTGAATGACATTTTCCGATTGATGTGCTTCCACCCGGATATGCAAACGATCACCAAAAGAATGGACATCCTCAACACCTGCCTGCTCTGCAGTAATCTGTTTTAACAGGTGAAGCGGCTCCCCTCTTAGTTCAACGATCCTGTCTTTCAACAACCCTCGCAATTCACCAGGTGTACCTTCGGCGATCATTTTCCCCTTTTTCATAAAACCGATCCGGTGACAGCGGGCTGCTTCATCCATATAAGGTGTGGAAATGATCACAGTCACACTGTCAGATCCATCTCCAGCCACCAGCTTGATCAGCAGCTGCCAGAAATCCTGCCTTGTAACAGGGTCAACACCGGTTGTCGGTTCATCTAAAAGCAGCACTTTTGGGCGGGTGACCAAAGCAGACGCCAATCCAAGTTTTTGTTTCATTCCGCCAGATAATTGCCCGGCATATCGATCCTTAAATGCAGAAAGTCCCACAAAATCGAGAATCTCCATGCAGCGCGGACGCCATTCGGCCAACTTCAAACCGCGTACTTCAGCAAAAAACCGGATATTTTCAAGAACAGTCAATTCTTCGTAAAAGGAAAAACGCTGAGACAAATACCCGATGTTGCGGCGTACATCTTCCGCTTGTTTATTGATATCAAAACCGCACACCAGTGCAGTTCCTTTATCCAGGGCAAGCGCACCAACCAGCAAACGCAATGTGGTGGTTTTCCCCGCCCCATCCGCGCCTACAAGACCATATATCTCGCCTGCCGGAATTTCCAGGTTGATCCCCTGAACAGCCTCGTTCATTCCGAATGATTTCGTCAAATTCTGCGCTGAGATCATAAAAAAAGTTTCCTGTTACAGCATTATTGAAAATGCTATTTTTTGTGATGAAATTTACCTGCAAAAACTCAATTTTTCTAATCAAGCCTTTTTCGGAATCTTAAGGCTGCTGCACCCATTATCACAATGCCAAATATTGTCATCATAATCACATCCGGAAGAATGCTCTCAAGACCAACTCCTTTCAGCATAAGAGCTCTAATAATCGAAAGGAAATACCGTAAAGGGATAGCATAAGATATCCACTGCAAGACCATCGGCATGGCTTCGATCGGATAGATAAAACCAGAAAGAAATATACTGGGTAAGATTGTCATGAAAACTGTCAGCATTGCTTCCTGCTGGGTATTCGCCACTGTTGATGCAAATAAACCAATACCCAGCCCTGAAAGAAGAAATACTGAGGAGAGAATACCGATTAATAGAAAAGAACCCCTTACCGGAACTCCAAACCAAAAATGACCAACTGTAATGACTTCAACAGTATCAAACAAGCCCAGGATAGTATAGGGCAGGATTTTTCCAAGAATCAACTCCCAGGATTGTATTGGTGTAACGATTAATTGTTCGATCGTTCCCCGTTCCCTCTCCCGCACAACTGCAGTTGAAGTCACAATGCCCATGATGGCTGAAAGGATCAGGCCGATCACTCCCGGTATCATAAAATAGGCACTGATCATATCCGGGTTGTACCAGACTGAAGTCCGAACATCGACCGGCGGTTGAACTTTAATATTTTGCCCAGATCTGGATACATTCTTCGTCAGGATTTGGGTTGCATGATTTTGGCCGATCAACTGCGATGCCGAAAGCGCAGTGGATGCGACTGCAGGGTCAGAACCATCAATAACAAATGACACTTCAGCTTTGCCTTGCTTGAGAAGAAAACTGTAATTTGGCGGGATGATCAGTCCGGCACGCGCCTGCCCGCTGTCGATTAAACTTTGAATTTCAACTTCAGAACTTGCTGAATAGTCAATCCGGAAATAATCAGCTGCACGATATGCATCCAGGAGTGTTCGTGATTCCAGGCTCTTACTCTGATCAAAGACTGCCAGGGAAACATTGCGAACATCATTCGTTGCGGCATACCCCAGCAAAAATAACTGAACAATCGGGATGACTAAAATTAAAGCCAGGGTGCGTTTATCACGGATGATCTGGATAAACTCTTTTCGGATGATCGATATAAGGCGGGAATTCATATGGTTTCTGATCCTGATAAAAATGGTATCTTTTCAGACTGGATATTTGTTCGATTTTTAATCCCATTCAGGAATATATCAATAAATAAATCCAGTGAGTTTTCGCTAAAATTATTCGGCAAGAATTTATTTAAAAGCATCTGGGTGACAAAATATGAGAAAAACATTGAAATAAACACCCTGAGCACTTGCGGTAGTGACAGGTTCCTCAGGTCATCCAGGAACGGGGTGAGTAACGTGGTTATTCCAACAACTTCCGGATAGATCTTCTCCAGTAATAAATTCATATGCTGGCTTTTGAATTCAACAATTTCGATCAACAATAAATTGAGAAATTCTGGGTGGGTCTGCAGAACACCAACCATATTCTTTGCAGCATGTCTGAAAAGATCATCGACATCAATTGCCCGGTAACCCATTATCAAAGGCAGAACCGTGTAGATGGGATGCCGCTTGAGAAATACTGCTTCAAAAATTTCATCCTTTGAAGAAAAGTGATTATAAATAGTGCCGAGGGCAATATCCGCACCATCTGCAATTTGACGCATGGAACTAGCCGCATATCCCTGTGAAGAAAAAAGGATGTATGCGGAGTCAATTATCGCGTTATATGAGCGGTCTGCCCGGGAAGGTAAGTTTTCAAGTGCCATAATAAAATGAACGAACGTTCGTTAATATTATAACTTCACTTGAATAAGAGTCAATAGATTGGGTAAAAAATGCATCCAGGCATCATTTGGTACAATCAGGATATGTTATCAATGCAGCAATTGTTACGCAAAAATTTTAAATATAATGTTGCCATCAGTATGGCTGATGCGACTTTTTTTGGAATCGGTTGGGGATTTGGTTCTTTTGGTACGGTGATTCCTTTATTCTTTGCTCAAATGACAACTTCTGCCATATTAATTGGACTGATCCCTGCCATCCATGCTGTCGGCTGGCAGATTCCCCAATTATTTACCTCAGGCTGGGTTTCCAAGATGAGGAAATTCAAGCCTGCAGTTTTGCTCATGACCATACATGAACGGCTGCCCTATCTGGGGCTAATTATTGCAGCCTGGTCATTAAAAGTCTTCGGTGTCAAAATTGCCCTGCCCCTGGCTTTTGTCATGCTCATCTGGCAGGGTCTAGGGGCTGGTTTTACCGCAAATCCCTGGCAGAGCATGATTGCGAAAATCATCCCTTCAGAATCGCATGGCACTTTCTTCGGCGCGCAGTCAGCCGTTGCAAATGTCCTGATTAGTTTTTCTGCCGTCGGCGCAGGATACCTGCTGAATATCTACGACAGTCCGTTGGATTTTATTCTTTGTTTCACAATTACTCTTATCACGATGGGGATTTCATTTTTTTTACTATCACTCACCCGCGAACCTGAGGATACCGAGAAGGTTCTGCCGCCTGAAGACCAACATTTTTGGGAGGCATCAAAAGACATATTACGCAGGGACGCCAATTTCCGCTGGTTCCTGGTTTTTCGGGTTGTCTACCAATTTGCAACCATGGGCTTTGCTTTTTATATTGTTTACGGTCTGCGTGCATTTAATATGGACGCCCTAACCGCCGGATACCTGACCGCTGCCCTGACTGCTTCGCAAACAATTGCCAACATCGGTATGGGATGGCTGGGTGACAGGTTCGGGCATCGATCTATGATGATCGTTGGGGCATTAGCCGTTGCTTTGAGTTCATTTGCAGCCTGGGCTGCCCCATCCATTGGCTGGATGTACCTGGTATTTATACTGAGCGGCCTCGCTAATGTCTCGTTCTGGACCATCGGCATGGCTATGACAGTTCAATTTGGAACTGAGGCTGAGCGCCCGGTTTATATCGGCCTGGCCAATACCCTGATCGCCCCGGCAACGATAATAGCCCCGATTCTTGGAGGCTTGATTGCTGACCTGGCTGGTTACCAGGTGACCTTTTTTCTTTCCGGGATTGGTGGAATACTGACAGGCCTTGTTCTCTACTTTTTGGTTAAAAATCCTGGTAATAATTCAGTGAGAAGAGAAAATATTTGATCCATCCATATATTTAAGTCAAAAATATAAGTAGTTATACCCGGTATTTCAAAAACAATAGCATAAAATAAGATCATCCAGCCAATCTACACCAGCTAATGAGCGTTAATAATTTAACCACTTACTTTAGAAATGTATGCAACCGACCAGGCAATTATTCTGATTTTCATAAATAATGATTATGAAAATGACTGTTTGGACAAAAATGGTCACCTATTTTTAAAGTTGTATGACAAATATTACCCAAAATAGTGTAAGATGCACTATTCCAAAATCATGGAATTGTGCTACTATAATCATTGGAAAAAGGAAGAAAGCTTGCTAAATTTCAGCATTTAGATGTAAAATTCACATTTAAGCTGTTTAGACAACTCAGCTTCCTACAAACTTTCTGCACCCCATTCATTTCTCTGGAGGAGAAAAATATGCGTCAAATGTATAAGCTCTCTCTATTGATGGTTGTGATCGTGATGGTTCTTTCGGCCTGCGGCCCTGCTGCAACCGAAGCTCCTGCCGCTCCTGCCGCCCCGGCTGCCCCTGCTGCAACAGAAGCTCCTGCTGCCGCTGCACCTGCCGCAACTGAAGCCCCCGCAGCCCCTGCAGCTGATGGTGGTTTACAGATCCCTGAAATTGAAGCAGGGAAATTCAACATCGCAGCAGTCCTGATTGGCCCACATGACGACGGCGGTTGGTCACAGGCTCATTACGAAGGTCTGACCTATGTTGAGAAGAATGTTCCTAATACTCACGTAGCTTACATCGAAAACGTTCCTGAAGGCTCTGATGCTGAACAGGTCTTCCGCAGCCTTTCCCGCAAGGGTTTCAACATGATTCTCGGCACTTCCTTCGGTTACATGGACCCCATGGCCACTGTTGCTGAAGAATTCCCCGATATCACCTATATCCACGTCAGCGGTTACAAATCCAACACCAAAAACTTTGGCAACCTGTTCGGCGCCATGGAAAGCATGAAGTACCTGGCTGGTATGCTGGCCGGTTCCCGCGCTAAGAAAGATGGCAATCCCAAGCTTGGTTACATGGCCACTTTCCCAATTCCAGAAGAACTCCGCCTTGGTAACGCCTTCATGTTAGGCGCTAAGAAGACCTGCCCGGAATGCACCATGGATGTCCGCTGGATCAATACCTGGCACGATCCTGTTGCTGAAAAAGATGGCGCTGCTTCCTTAATGGATGCCGGTGCACAGGTCGTTCTGACCGGTGCTGATACCCCCGCTGTTGCCGATGTGGCTCAGGCCAAGGGCAAATGGGGCATCACCTATGACTATATTGGTTCCTGCAAAGTTGAACGCTGTCTCACCACCATCTATTGGAACTGGGGTCCCGTTTATGCCAAGATCGCTCAGGCAGTCATAGACAAAACCTACAAACCAGGTTGGGACTACTTTGATGCAGATAGCGGCTCACTCGGCCTCTTCGGCTTCATGGAAGGCCAGACACTGACCACCGGCGTTGCAGACCTGCCCGAAGCTGACATCAAGCTCGTCAAAGACACACTTGCCGATATGATCGCTGGCAAATTTACCCGCTTTGATGTTTTTGCTGGTCCCATCAAAGACAACACTGGTAAAGAAGTTGTTCCTGCTGGCGAAAAATTCACCCAGGCCGACCTCGATTCCTTTGGTCCACCCATGCCGGAATGCAAGTACTGCATGTATTGGTGGGCTGATGGCATTTCAGCCGAATTACCCAAGAAATAGTTAATCAAAAGGAACCAGAGTCAATTGACTCTGGTTCCTTTTTTCTTAATTCCCAATATAAAAATAAAAAATAATAGTTTATTTGTAGGGAGTGATCCAGTGGATAACCCTGAAGTCAAAAAACCTGCATCAGCGAATGACAATGACCTTGTAGTTACCATGCAAGGTATTATTAAACGTTTCCCCGGCGTATTAGCTAACGACCATGCTGATTTTCAATTACGCCGCGGAGAAATTCACGCCCTGCTTGGAGAAAATGGGGCCGGCAAAAGCACACTCATGAATATTCTCGCCGGACTTTACCAGGCGGATAACGGCATTATTAATGTTAATCATAAAGAAGTTTCCTTTCATTCCCCAAAAGACGCAATCCGGGTTGGAATTGGAATGATTCACCAGCATTTTATGCTGGTACCTTCACAAACTGTAACAGAAAACATTCTTCTCGGTATGGATGAACCCAAATTCCGGTTGAATTTACATGAATATGATCAGAAAATTTCAGATCTTGGTCAACGCTTCGGAATGGAAGTAGATCCAAAGGCAAAGATCTGGCAGCTTTCTGTTGGTGAACAACAAAGAGTAGAGATCCTGAAAATGCTTTATCGGGGCGCTCAGGTTCTCATTATGGATGAGCCCACCGCTGTTTTAGCTCCTCAAGAAACAGAAGTTTTATTTAATACCCTGCGGGCCATGGTTGCTGAAGGAAAATCCATTATTTTTATCAGCCACAAACTTCAAGAAGTGATGGCAATCGCTGATAGGGTCACTGTATTGCGCAAGGGTAAGGTCACAGCTTCCGGAGTCCCAACTTTGGGTTCCACCCGGCAGGAACTGGCTAGATTAATGGTCGGGCGTGATGTAGTATTCCAGATGGAAAAAACCGACCAAAAAGCCGGCGAAATAGTTTTAAAAGTTGAAAATGTACACGCAGAAAATGATAAAGGGTTACCTGCAGTAAATGGCATTTCCTTCAATATCCGGCAAGGTGAAATATTTGGTCTTGCAGGCGTTGCCGGTAATGGACAAAGAGAATTGTCTCAAATGATCGCAGGATTAAGAAAATGCACGAAGGGGAAAATTATTCTTAATGATGTTGAGATTGATAATCACCCTGCTCAATACGGCATTCAACGCGGGTTAGCATATGTACCAGAAGACCGAACACATGTCGGTTCATCTCCGAATCTTAGCGTGACCGACAATGTGATCATGAAGAATTACAATCATGCGCCAATTTCCCACGGCTGGATACTGGATATTCCAGCTGCGAAGCATTTTGCACAGGGTCTGAAAGAAGCATATAACATTGTTGTTCCGACAATTGACACCCCGGTCCGCCTATTATCTGGCGGCAATTTACAAAGAGTAATTCTAGCCAGGGAAATTTCCGGTCACCCTGCTTTGCTCGTTGCTGTACAGCCCACCCGCGGTCTGGATGTCGGGGCAATCGAAGGTGTTCACAAATTGCTGCTTGCCCAGCGTGAAGCTGGTGCAGCCATATTATTAATTTCTGAAGAACTGGAAGAGCTTTTCTCATTAAGCGACCGTGTTGCTGTAATTTATGAAGGGAAAATAATGGGTGAGCAGCAAAATCCAGATATTGAAACAGTTGGCCTGATGATGACCGGAACTCCGCTTGCGAGCATTCAGGCACAACAGGTTTCAGGAGTAGAAAAAAATGGCTGAGTCGATCACACCAGGAAATTCGAATAAATTTCCATTTCGAATCCAATTCGAACCCCGTCTGGATACCCCCCCAAACTGGCTTCCGGGAGCGGTATCAATTGGAGCTGTCATTTTGGCATTGATTATAGGCGGCGGTATCATCGCAATCATTGGTGGAAATCCGCTGGCGATTTATACTCATATTGCAAAATCATCTTTCGGCAGCATAGGCGTTTTATCCGATACGCTGGTAAAAGCAACCCCGATCATCTTTACTGCGCTGGCTTGTTCAGTTGCATTTCGCATGAAATTATGGAACATCGGTGCAGAAGGTCAATTTGTGATGGGTGCATGGGGTGCAAGCGCTATTGTACTTGCCCCGGTTCTGCCTGCCATTACTCCTGCCTGGATTTTTATTCCTGTGATGATCATTGCCGGAATGACCGCCGGCGGTATTTGGGGGTTTATACCCGGATACCTCAAAGCGAACTTCAATGTTAATGAAATCATCAGCAGCCTGATGTTGAATTACATAGCGATTTCCTGGATCAATTTCTGGATCTTCGGTGTATGGTCAGAAGGCGGTTTCCAGATGAGTCCGAAGTTTCCTGATACTGCTGCACTCCCGCGATTACTAAATTTTGCTTCAACATTTCCAATTCTGCGAGGCCTGACGACACATTTTGGTCTATTTTTAGGAATTGTTGCGGCAATAGTCTTATGGTTTCTTGTATTTCGCAGCAGATGGGGTTACGAGATCCGTTTGATCGGTGATAATCCGAACGCTGCGAAATACGCAGGCCTTGACATAAAGAAAAATGTTGCAATTGTTATGGCTATTTCAGGTGCACTGGCTGGTTTAGGTGGGATGTCAGAGGTGACAGGTGTTGTCCACCGTTTACAAACATCTCCTGTGGCTGCCGGTTATGGTTTCACAGGCATCATTGTTGCCTGGCTTGCAAAGCTTAATCCAATCGTCGTTCTACTGGTTTCAGTCCTTTTTGGAGCGCTTATTCTGGCCGGGCGGGAAATTCAACCATCTGGTGTCCCAAAGATGATCCAGGGTATTATCCTTGTGTGTCTTATTGCAAGTGATTTTCTGCTTCGTTACCGCATCAGGATTATCCGCACTGGAGAGGAAGGTTAACCAATGGATGCCATAATTATCATTTTACAGGCAGGTGTAACAAGCGGGACGGTCCTTCTCTTTGCGACACTCGGAGAATTATTTGCCGAACGCTCAGGTGTATTAAATCTTGGTGTTGAAGGGATGATGCTGCTCGGTGCCATGAGCGGTTTCAGTGTGGCGATAAAAACAGGAAATCCATGGCTGGGTGTTCTCGTCGCAATGATGGTATCCGGTCTTATCAGCCAGGTCCATGCCTACATTTCGATCACCCTGCATGCAGACCAGGTAGTAAGCGGTCTCGCACTCACATTCCTGGGCACAGGTATCAGCCTTGTATTTGGAGAGGGTTTGAGTAAAGCCGGTACAATATCACTTTTACCGGTCTATACAGTACCGTTTCTATCCCAAGTCCCATTCTTAGGACCCATATTTTTCGCCAACCAGAGCATTATGGTTTATTTGGGTTACTTGATGGTTCCACTTGCCTGGTATTACATCAACCGCACCCGGCCCGGATTACACTTACGTGCTGTCGGTGAATATCCATCTGCTGCAGATGCCCTCGGAATCAATGTGTTCCGGTTGAGATACTTTTATGTTTTTGTTGGCGGTGCACTGGCTGGCTTGGCTGGTTCAACGATCAGCCTTGCGATTTCCCCGGGTTGGTTCAGTGAACTGACAACAGCCGGTCAGGGCTGGATCGCTGTCGGCCTGGTAATTTTTGCCCAGTGGGATCCCTTCCGCGCCATGGCAGGTGCCTATACATTTGGGGCCCTGCGCCGCCTGATCCTGGATATTCAAGGACCAACCATGATCCTTGGTTTTGCCAATCCATTTTATTACTTCTCTTCACTGGGTTTTTTCCTGCAAATGCTGCCTTACGCATTTACGGTCATCGTCCTGATCCTTGGCTCACGTGAAGCCATGCGGAAACGAATGGGTGCACCCGCTGCCCTCGGTAATCCATATATTCGCGGCGAACGCGGTCTATAATCTCACAAACCATGCGGTTCATAATATAATATGAACCGCATGGTTTATTAATTTAATCATACAAATAAATATCCAGTTCCTAACATGGGTTCGGCGGTCGTTGTGAGGTTTACTGCCTCAACGGCGTGGTTCTGCGAACATCGCAGGTTGGAAATCCCTCCACTCGAAAAGTGCCGCCACCCGATTACTTTCAATTCTCTGTTCCTGATCCCAATCAGAACATTGAAAGGAGCCGATCCTGTGAGTCTCTGGAAAGAATTTCTCCGTCCTCAAACCATACAAGAAGCGCTGGAGGCTTTGACCTCCGCCCCATCCCCTGCCATCCCGATCGCAGGTGGTACTGATTTAATGCTTGATCTTCAGCAGGGAAATCACCCGCCTGTTCACACACTGGTAGACCTGACCGGCATATCAGAAATGAATATCATTGAACTGAGGGCTGGTAATATATTTATTGGGGCTGGTGTACCGCATAACAGAATAGTTGACTCGAAAATTGTTCAAGAAAATGCCCAGGCACTCGTTGAGGCCTGCGGCTTGATCGGCGGACCGCAGGTCAGAAACATAGCCACGCTCGGCGGTAATGTTGCACACGCTCTGCCTGCTGCAGACGGCACAATTGGGCTGCTAGCCCTGGATACCCGGGCAGAAATTGCATCCATTGATACGAGTATTCAATCCCCTGAAAAAATTACAAAACGACAGATTCCATTACAGGAGATATTTGCCGGTCCAGGAAAATCTAATCTTGAAAAAAACGAGATCTTGACAGGTTTTTATCTTCCCTTGAAAAAACCAAATCAGGGATCCGCTTTCTTCAGGGTGATGCGAGCCCAGGGAATCGCTCTTCCTATCCTGAACCTGGCAGCCTGCCTGGAGTGTAGTTCAGACAGGAAAACAATAGTGAATGCCAGAATTTCAGTAGGACCTGCAGGTCCCATACCCTTCAGGGCCAGGCAGACAGAAGCATTATTACAGGGCCTAGTATTTGGCCCGGATGCCATCACTGCTGCTAAAAAATCCCTGCTGGCTGAAGCAGTCTTCCGCACAAGCCCTGCCCGCGCGACAGCCGAATACCGGAAAGATCTTGTGATCGTCCTGCTTGAAAAAGCCCTGACCTCAGCCTGGGAAAGAGCAGTACTCACATAAAGGACAGCAAATAGAAGCAAAACTGGAATATTCTTGCAGCTTCTAATTCCTGCCTGAACTTTGAAAAGAATAGACGCATGTTTTTTCTAATTAGCATTTGAGGAAAAATTCAATGAATGATGAACAACTTACTTTAACCGTAAATGGACAAAACTATTCATTAAGTATCATCCCGGGTGAAACACTCGCGGACCTGCTCAGAAAAAGATTAAAATTGACCGGCACAAAAATCGGCTGTAATGAAGCGGAATGCGGTGCATGTACGGTTGTTCTCGACGGTGAACCGGTTCTTTCCTGTTCGTACCCTGCCGAACGCGCCAATGGTAAAACAATCACCACAATTGAAGGCCTTGCAGAAAAAAAGGATGGCAAGGTCAAGCTTCACCCTTTGCAGGATGCATTTGTAAAACACGGGGCTGTTCAGTGCGGTTTTTGTATCCCCGGACAGATCATGACATCCTATGCATTATTGCAGCATAAAAGCAAACCCACACCTGGGGATATTCGCCACGCACTAAAGGAAACTCTCTGCCGTTGTGCAGGCTACCCGGCCATTGAAAGATCCATCCTGGCAGCCGCCAGATCGCTGGAAACAGGCGCTCCCGTTGAAGGTCCGCAGCTATCTCCATCCGCTGTTGAAAGCCAGGTTGTCGGCAGGGTCCAAACAAGACCGGATGCACAGGAAAAAGTGACCGGCTCGGCGATATTCACCGACGATCTGGCATTTGATAATATGCTGTTCGCCAGCGTTCATCGTTCCGGTGTTCCCCACGCAATTGTAAAATCAATCAATATTGAAAAAGCAGCCAGCCTGCCGGGCGTCATTTCAGTCCTGACAGCCAAAGATATTCCTGGTGAACACAATCATGGACTGGTGATCTACGATTGGCCTGTAATGGTTGGAGTAGGTGAACGGGTCCGGTATGTAGGGGATGCCATTGTCATCATAGCTGCTGAGACTCAGGAAATAGCCGCCCGGGCAGCATCGCTGGTTGAGGTTGCTTATGATCTACAGCCTGTCATCACCAATGCGGTTCAATCCAGGGAAGCAGATTCCCCATCCCTTCACGATAAAGGAAATCTCTTAAAACATATAAAAGTCCGTAAAGGTGATCCCGACCAGGGTTTTGCGGCATCTGACATTATCCTGGAACATACATTTCACACCCCCAGTACCGATCACCTCTTCATGGAGCCGGAATGCAGTATAGCGGTTCCGCTGCCAAATGGAAGAATGGAAATTTATGTCGGATCGCAAATTCCTTACCAGGACCGTACCCAGGTAGCGCGTGCACTCGGCTGGGAAGAAGAAAGAATTCATATTGCAGGCCAATTAATGGGCGGCGGCTTTGGCGGCAAGGAAGACATTGCCGGGCAGATACATGCCGCATTATTGGCAAATGTCACAGGCCGGCCGGTAAAACTGCTCTTCGACCGCCACGAATCGTTGATTGTTCACCCAAAAAGACACGCAACCCAGATCAATGTCAAAATCGGTGCCAAAAAAGATGGCACACTCGTCGCCGCCAAAACTGAGTTATACGGTGACACTGGTGCTTACGCTTCTCTCGGTGAAAAAGTACTCACCCGGGCGACTACCCATTCTGCAGGCCCCTATTCCATTGAACATGTGCACGCCGATTGTTATGCCATGTACACCAACAATCCGCCTGCCGGTGCATTTAGAGGCTTCGGGGTTTTGCAGTCAGCTTTTGCCTTTGAAACGATGATGGATATGCTTGCTGAGAAACTCAGCCTTGACCGTATTGAACTGCGGCGCATGAACGCCCTGCGGGTGGGTTCACTGACCAGTACCGGGCAGGTCATGCGAGAAAGTGCCGGCCTGGTTGAATGTATTGATAAAGTTGAAAACGAAATGGTCCGGACCGCTTTACAGGAATGCGGTCTAAAAAGAGAAGATCTCTTTAAACCTCACACCGCACCTGGCTTTCCGCACCTGGTTCATGCCTGGGGATTTGCATCCGCATTCAAGAACACCGGCCTGGGCGGCGGCGCGGATGACACATCCGGTGCAGAGGTGGAACTTTATGAAGATGGTTCCTTCCAGGTTCGATCAGCTGCTGCTGAATTAGGCCAGGGACTCGTTACCATTATGCAGATGGTTGTTGCAGAAGAATTTTCTCTGCCTTCATCCCGTGTGAGAGTCCTGGTAATGGATACTGACCTGACACCCAACGGCGGGCCAACAACGGCCTCCCGGCAGACTTATGTGACAGGTAATGCATCCCGGCTGGCTGCCAAAACACTGAGAAATGCAATTGCAGCCGCCCTTTCTGAAAAATACGACATTTCTCCCGATAAAATGATCTTCTCCGAAAAAGGTATTTCATTCAATGATCAGGTAATATCCCTGGGTGATGCTGCAAAAGAAATGAAAAAAATGGGAAAAAAACCCATGGTTCTCTTTGAATATCACGCACCTGTTACCAAACCTCTTGGTCAGGGCGGGGATATGCATGTCGCTTTCTCATTCGCATCCCAGGCGGCTGAAGTGGAAGTAAACACTCAAACAGGTGAAGTAAAAATTCTGCGTGTCATCTCAGCCAATGATGTTGGTCGTGCTATTAATCCCCTTGGGCTGCAGGGACAGGTTGAAGGCGGTGTCGTAATGGGAGTCGGCCATGCACTCCTGGAAAATTTTATCACCAGGGATGGTTACGTGGTCACAGACCGAATGTCACGCTATCGTATTCCATCCATCACACATACCCCTGAGATCACTTCCATTGTGGTTGAAGATCCGACCAAAGACGGACCATACGGGGCGAAGGGAGTTGGAGAAATTGTTTGCATCCCGACACCGCCAGCCATCACAAACGCCATCTATAATGCGGTCGGGGTTCGTTTTGATACCTTACCTGTCGACCAGGAAAAGATCCTGATGGAAATCAAGAATAAATAATTTTGCCCAATGATCAATGTCAATTCCAGGCAGGTGATAATCCTCTATAGGAACAAATTGATCTAGAGGAAAAAAAGCAAATAGTCAACTTTTTTATCCTGTTTCAAACTGGCAAACGGCATCCATTTTTTGCTGGCAGCTCTATTGATAAGGGCATGCAGTGGTTGTTCCCGAACGTTGGATTAGCTTTAGGTTTTTTCAGGAATTAATCAATTGAGGTTTCAGTAAAAAGCTGATTTGATTTCCCCGTAATCCTGCAATCCCGGTCTCTGCCGCTGCAAGAGTATAATAATTCAACGAGTAAATTCCAGAAGCTAAATTCCTGGTATTAATTAATGTTTAGTGCAAAAAATGGAATAATTTAAAGGACAAAATAGGGTTGTTTACCCTGGAGATGTAAAATGGAAAAATTTACCGGTTACAAATGTTCAATTTGCGGTCAGGAATATGGTCCTTCTGAAATCACTTATACCTGTACAAAGGATGGCGGAAACCTGGATGTCATCCTGGATTACACCTCGATCAAGAAAAAATACCAGCCATCCGACCTGATCTCCCGTTCAAATCCATCCATTTGGCGCTACCTGCCCCTATTACCTGTCTCAGCGCCTGACGGGGAC
>CAZBRI010000011.1:0-17883 GCA_964494055.1 uncultured Anaerolinea sp. | reverse complement strand
AATCCTGCAGTTGGACCAACGAGCACTGCTGATCTAAGTAATACTAACCCTGCCAGTACACCGGAGCCGACCCAGGTACAACATACCGGTTTCACCGTTCAGGCCATTGTGACAAACCAGATTAATGTGAGGTCAGGTCCTGCCCAGGCATTTAATTCCTTTGGTGTGATAAATCCCAACGAACCGGTTATGGTCACTGGTATAACTTTAAACTCGTTATGGTATCGAATTGAATATCAAAATGGCGATGGCGGAATTGGCTGGGTCTCATCTAAATATGTCAAAATTACCGGTGCTTATACACGGTTGCCAATTTACAACGATCTTGGGACCCAGGTTCCTAATTAAAAATTAAAAATTCTTCACGATCTAATTATTTTTATCAATCGTTAATCTGAGGTTTCATGTTCTTCGGAAAAACCCCAGATAGATAGTGTAAATTATTCAGTAAATCATTTTATAATAAGATGTATTTTATTAACATCGGACTTTTAACTTCTCATGACTAATACTGAATCGTAGATAATCTATTCAGTAATTGTGTATAATTGCACAAAAGTATTATTTTTGTAGCTCAATATATTTCCCTGGAGAAATAAATGAACAGTATAAAAGTTCCTGATATTATTGTGAGCAGGCTGCCTGTATATCTGAGGGCATTACAATATATGATTTCAAATGGTGCAACAACTACATCATCTCAGGAATTGGGGAGCAAGGTTGGAATTTCAGCAGCACAGATACGAAAAGATTTATCACAATTTGGTGAATTTGGAAAACAGGGTACCGGCTATCATATCCCATTCTTAATTGAGCGTCTGCAGCAAATATTAAAGGTTGAGCTTGTCTGGGATGTGGTTTTGGTTGGGATGGGTGAACTTGGACATGCCATTCTGCGATACCAGGGTTTTTTAAACCGCGGCTTTAAAATTGTAGCCTGTTATGATAGCGATCCAGCCAAGATTGGCACGAAAGTCGATGTATATACGGTGGAAGATGTGAATGACCTGGTTAAAAAGATAGGTCCTACTGGCATAAAAATGGCTATGTTATGTGTCCCAGCCTCTGCCGCACAGGCTGTTACCGAAAAGTTACTGGAAGCAGGAATTAAGGGCATTTTAAATTATGCACCGGTAAGCCTTACCGTTCCGGATGATGTGCGCGTCCAATACATTGACCCGGTTATTGGTTTGCAGCGTATGGCATATTATTTAAACGATAAGTAGCAAAAAATTAATCTAATAAAAAAGGTCCGGCTTTTTTTGCTGGACCTTTTTTTATTTATACTGCTGGTAAATTTCTTTTAAGTACCGAATACATTCCCAAACCTCGGGCAGTACCTTCTGCCACACAGGTTAATGGGTTATCAACCAGGTAGGCGGGTATTCCGAGTGCTTTCGTAAGAAGTTTATCGATGCCACGAAGCAGCGCACCGCCGCCAGTAAGAGCCATTCCTCGATCTATGATGTCGGATACTAATTCCGGAGGTGTTTTTTCAAGAACACGTCTGCACGTTTCAGATAAATGTCTCAGGGGTTCTTGAAGAGCTTCAACAATTTCACCGGTTGTAAGAGTCACTGCTCGAGGCAAACCTGTCACCTGATCCTGACCCTGAACTTCCATGCCTTGTTCGGTATCCTGCGGTACTGCAGCACCGATTTTGATCTTCAATAGTTCAGCTGTGATCGGTGAAATAATGACACCATATTTACGGCGGATAAATGTAACAATATATTCATCCATATTCTGTCCGCCGGAACGTCTCGTTTCAGCTGAAACAATGCCATACATGGCCAGAACAGCGCACTGAGTCGCCCCGCCGCCCAGGCATACGATCATATTGCCGGAAGGGGAATTAATTGGGAGATCTACTCCCAGCGCAGCAGCCAGGGGTTGTTGTATTAAATAAGCATCCCTGGCACCTGCCTGCAGGACAGCTTCGTGAACTGCCCGGCTCTCCACGCTTGTCACTCCATAAGGAACTGAAACCATTACATTCGGTTTGAATATCCTGACTGGTCCGCTGACGCGCTGCAGCATGATCTTAAGCAAATTTTCGGTAATTTCGTAATCTGCAATCACACCATTTTGTAAAGGCCTTGCAACCTCGATGGTGTCAGGTACTCTCCCTTCCATGTCTCTAGCTTGTTTGCCGACTTCAACAATTTTTTGATCAGCAACGTCAATAGCGACCATGGTGGGTTCTTCCACAATGATGCGGTTTCCTTCTGCAATGCGTGTATAAACTGTACCCAGGTCAATTCCCAGGTCTTTCGAAAATCCAGCCATTTGGCGGTTTACTCTTCCTTGAACAACGAACGCTTGCCTGTATGATACCGTCTTGCAGCATCCAGCCGTAAATTGGACCGGCGTAAAGCAGCTTCAAGTGCAAGATAGGCATCCACATCTTCAGTTTTCACAGAAGCAAGTGCTTCAGCCGCCCGCTGACGGGCTGTTTCTGCACGGGCTACATCTATCTCTTCAACATTTTCAGCTGCATCTGCCAACACTGTGACGATTGTTGGTTGAATTTCGGCTACACCGCCAGCGACTGTAAAAACTTGCTCTTCTGTACGGTTTCGAACTTTTATGAAGCCGAATTTCAAAGTCGTCAGCAAAGGGGCATGATGCGGCAAAATTCCCATTTCGCCGTCAGACCCGGGCAGAACAACGATATCAACATCACCTTCATAGACCATTCGGTCCTGTGAGACAATTTCACAACGGATAGGCATAAGTCCCTTATCCTTGTAATGAACGTATTATCATTCTATCACTTTCAATAATACGTTCACTACAATTGATCTTATTAGGCTGACTGAGCCAATTTTTCGGCTTTTGCACGGACATCATCGATAGTACCAACCATCATAAAGGCTTGTTCCGGTAAATCATCGCATTTTCCATCAAGAATTTCTCTGAAGGAACGGATGGTTTCTTTTAGCGGAACATATTCACCTTTGATACCGGTGAATTGTTCAGCAGTCACAAATGGCTGGCTGAAGAAACGCTCGATCTTGCGTGCACGTGAAACCAGGAGTTTGTCGTCTTCTGATAATTCATCAACACCTAGGATGGCGATAATATCTTGAAGATCTTTGTAACGCTGTAGAACTCTTTGTACTTCTCGGGCAGTTGTATAGTGTTCATTTCCAACAATGTTGGGATCCAGAATACGGCTGGTGGAAGTTAATGGATCAACAGCGGGGTAAATACCTTTTTCTGAAATGGCACGTTCAAGAGCGATCGTAGCATCAAGATGTGTAAATGTCGCAACAGGCGCGGGATCAGAATAGTCATCAGCAGGAACATAAACGGCCTGCATGGATGTGATCGAGCCGGTGCGTGTAGATGTAATCCGCTCTTGAAGTTCACCCATCTCGGTTGCCAGGGTTGGCTGATAACCAACTGCGGAAGGCATACGGCCAAGTAAAGCCGAAACTTCTGAACCTGACATCGTAAAACGGAAGATGTTGTCAATGAACAAAAGCACATCTTTTCCCTGGTCGCGG
Source organism: uncultured Anaerolinea sp. (assembly GCA_964494055.1). Lineage (GTDB taxonomy): Bacteria > Chloroflexota > Anaerolineae > Anaerolineales > Villigracilaceae > UBA5195. The sequence continues at coordinate 14,371 of CAZBRI010000011.1, read as the reverse complement.
AAATATTCAGCCATGGCTAAAGCAGAGAGAGCAACCCGCAAACGAACCCCGGCGGGCTCATTCATCTGACCAAAGACCATGACTGTGTCCTTCATAACGCCGGATTCGATCATTTCACGGAAGAGAGAAGTACCTTCACGTGTTCTTTCACCTACACCGGCGAAAACTGAATTTCCTTTGTGAACGCGGGCGATGGAAGAGATCAATTCGGTGATCACAACGGTCTTGCCTACGCCTGCGCCGCCGAAAATACCTGTCTTACCGCCCTTTGTGAACGGAGCGATCAGGTCAATAACTTTGATACCTGTTTCAAAGATCTGAACGCCGGTCGCCTGTTCTGCGAATGTTGGGGCGAGCCGGTGAATTGGATAAAAAGCTTCTGCCTTTACTTCACCTTTTTCGTCGACAGGTTTACCGAGAACATTGAATATTCTGCCCAATGTTGATAAACCTACTGGAACAAGAATCGGGTTACCGGTTGCAGTTGCAGATGCTCCACGCTGCAGGCCATCAGTCGTATCCATGGCCACGGTTCGTACCCAATTGTTTCCAAGATGTTTCTGAACTTCCAAAATAAGTGGTTCTTGTCCATCACGACCTACTTCGATCGCTTCATAAACTTCGGGGAGCTCACCTTCAGGAAAGGAAACATCCACCACACCACCTAAAATTTGTACAACACGGCCTGTTGCATTTGCCATTTTCGCCTCCAGCATGATTATTTAGCCTGGGCCAGCGCTTCAGCGCCGCCCGCGATATCGAGCATGTCGCTCGTGATGGATTGTTGACGCACTTTGTTATATGCCAGCTGTAGTGCCGAAACAAGTTCATTCGCATTGTCAGTAGCATTCCGCATGGCTACCATACGGGCTGCATGTTCCGAAGCCAGTGATTCAAGAATGGCCTGGTACACCTGTAATGCACTGAAACGGGGGACTATTTCATCCAGAATTTCCCGTTCGGCAGGCTCATATTGATAGGCTGCAGAAACATGCTTTATATTCTCAAAATTTTCAACACGGTCTTCTTCTATTTGCACTTCCAGCGGAAGTAATTTTTTGGCGGTTGGTTCCTGCCGGACCATGTTGATGAAGTCTGTATAAACGAGGTACACCTCATCTGCATTTGCGCTTAAAAATTCATCGACTGCTAACCGGCCGATAGCTGAAACATCCGCAAAGCTGGGCGCTGCCGGAAGGTTGCTGAAATCAGCGATCACATTTTTATGACGTCGTAATAGCAGATCCCTGCCTTTTCTGCCAACTGCAATAAAACTGACAGGGGTGGGATAATCATGAAATTTTCGCAGCACAAAACGAATTAAGTTAGTGTTATACGCACCTGCAAGACCGCGGTCGCCGCTGACAACCACCACCAGGGTTTTCTTTACAGAACTTCTGGCGGTTAATAGCGGGTGTAGAGTTTCCCGCCCGGGTTGACCAGCAACATGGGTGAGAACCTGCCAGGCCTTCGTGGCATAGGGCCGGGTGCCCATCAGGGCAGAGATCGCCTTGCGCACTTTGCTGGCACTGACTGCCTGAAGCGCACGGGTAACCTGGGATATGTTTTTTACGCTCCGGATTCGGAGCCGCATTTCACGAGCAGAGGCCATAATTTTCTCCGTTTATACCCGGCAAATTACCGGGCATATTCCGTTTTTTATGCCTGCCATGTGGCTTTGAATGTGCCAAGGGCTTCGCGCAGTTTTTTATCGTTTTCAGGTGTGATTTGCTTCTTTTCAACGATATCTTTGGCGAGTTCAGGATGTGATTGATCAACAAATTTCACAAGATCAATTTCCCATTCCCGCATCTTTTCAACGGGTACTTCATCAGCGAAACCATTTGTCCCGGCAAATATAGTGATGACCTGGTGAGCAAGTGAAACCGGTTCGTATTGCGGCTGCTTCAGAATTTCCTGCATTCGGCGTCCGCGGTTAAGCTGATTTTGGGTTGCTTTATCGAGATCAGAACCGAATTGTGCGAAAGCAGCGAGTTCACGGTAAGATGCCATATCCAATTTCAAACGGCCTGCAACCTGGCGCATGGCCTTGGTTTGAGCAGCGCCGCCTACGCGCGACACGGAAATACCGACGTTCACCGCAGGACGGATACCAGCGTTGAATAAGTTGGATTCGAGGTAGATCTGTCCATCAGTAATTGAAATAACGTTAGTGGGAACATAGGCAGACACATCACCAAGCAGTGTTTCAATGATCGGCAGGGCTGTGAGGGATCCGCCGGTTTTTGCAACTTTTACCACCTTGGAGCCGTCATTTTTGGCTTTTGTGACTTCTTCAGCATCGTGTTTCGCCATTGGACCAGTAAAGATCTTTCCATCAACAGATTCTTTTACTGTGGCGGAATCGCCGGAGAATGAGCTGTTTACAATGGTGTAATTGACAGACATTCTTGCCGCACGTTCCAGCAGGCGTGAATGCAGGTAGAAGAGGTCTCCGGGATATGCCTCACGTCCGGGCGGGCGGCGTAATAACAAGGAGACTTGACGATAAGCCCAGGCATGTTTGGATAAGTCATCGTACACAACCAGTGCATCACGTCCGGTTTCCATAAATTCTTCACCGATCGCGCAGCCGGTATATGGCACAATGTATTGCAGGGCTGCAGACTCATCGGCTGCCGCAACAACGATAATTGTGTGCTCCATTGCACCATGTCGTTCAAGCAAAGCAACTGTTCTTGCGATGGCTGCTTTTTTCTGCCCGATGGCTACATATATACAGACCAGATCCTTGCCTTTTTGATTGATTATCGTATCAATCGCAATAGCAGTTTTACCTGTCTGCCGGTCGCCGATGATTAATTCTCTTTGACCGCGGCCGATCGGGATCATTGCATCGATGGCTTTGATACCTGTTTGTACCGGCGTATCAACATCCTGCCGGCCCACAACACCTGGTGCAATACGCTCGATCGGTCGATACCCACTGAATTGAACAGGTCCCTTTCCGTCGATAGGCTCGCCAAGCGCGTTTACTACGCGTCCGATGAGGCCATCTCCGACAGGTACAGAAGCAATACGGCCGGTTCCGCGTACTGTCATTCCTTCGGCTATTTCTGAGTACTCACCCATGATAATAACGCCGACGCTGTCTTTTTCCAGGTTAAATGCAATGCCAATCACACCATTCGCGAACTGAACCAGTTCTTGTGACTTGATATTGGCAAGGCCTTTCACACGGGCGATACCATCTCCCGCTTCGATAACTGTGCCGATATCACTGATACTGATGACTGGCTCAAATGCATCGATTTGCGTTTGAAAGTCGCTGGTGATTTGCTTGATCAGGTCTGTCATTTCGCCTCCACGCTGGATTTTTCCTACTTTGAAAATTTTTAGATTTCAAGCGTACCAAATTGGCCGCGTCTAAATAAATGATAGGCAGGGTATCGATTATTGGTTTCTAATTTGGAGATGAAACCATCAAAAAAACCCTTAAATTAAAATACAATTCTGGCCGGTTCCAGAACGGCACAATCATACCTGAAACAAAAACAAATGTCTAGTTACAAATATCACGCATAAATTTATAACTTAATTCCCCTCTTGTCATTTATCTATTATGTTTTATACTAACAAGTTGTTTGAACAAACTACCCAAGAGGAGCACTAAATGATTGATTTGACCGCACAGGACACTGAAAAACCTCCCAGTACCTTGGGAAATAAAAAACCCTGGTACGTTGCAGTTCTGGCAAATATTAAGGATGGGAAAGATGATCTACCGCCAGAGGTACCCTCTGACGCATTAGCTGATTTTGATCACATTGAAACTATAGATTCGATCCGGGCAGCCATCGAGACAGATGGACATAAAACAATTTTTATTCCCGCTGATCGAAATTTACCATACGCCCTGAAAGAAGTAAAACCGGATATTTGTTTTAATGTCTCTGAAGGTCTTGGCGGGGATGCAAGGGAAGCGCAGGTTCCTGCTTTGCTGGAAATGCTGCGGATTCCTTATACCGGTTCACGGATCATGGCAAATGCAATTTCACTTGATAAAACACTCACAAAACGAATCTGGCGTGACAGAAGGCTGCCCGTTGCTCCCTTCCAGGAATTTATTGTTGGGGATGAATCACTCCGGTCTGAGTTGAAATTTCCTTTGTTTGTAAAACCAGCCCGTGAAGGCACTGGTATGGGTGTGGATTTAAAGGCCATCGTATATGATGAGCGTGAACTAAAAGAAAGAATTCAGTATATTATCGGTTTTTATAAGCAGCCTGCCCTGGTTGAAACTTTTCTTTCAGGCAGAGAATTTACAGTTGGGATGATTGGCAGGTGGGATTCAAAAAAATATTCTCGTCACCCTGAATGGTATGACGAAAAACATGGTTACCATGTTTTCCCGGTTCTTGAACTCGATTCAAGCCGTTCAGTGACGCCGGGTGTGTATAGCAATGCTTCAAAATCTCTCGAAGTCGGGCAGGATGGGGCACCGGGTTATGTCTGCCCTGCAGACATCGAGCCGGAGCTCACCAGAAAATTACAGAATCTTGCTGTAAAGGCGCATATGGCTTTGAAGGCAATAGATTATTCCCGTAGTGATATCCGTCTGAATGCTGAAGGTGAACCGGTTTTGATGGAGTTGAACTCTCTCCCGGGTTTAACCCCGGGGTACAGCGATCTTTGCCTGGAGGCTGCAGCAGAAGGCATCGGGTATAATGATCTTATTCTGGATATTCTGTATCTTGGTGCCTCTCGCTGGGGCATGGTCGAACCCAGGGATGTGGATGCCTGGATGAAACAGTACCAGGTAAATGCACATAAGAAATGAATAAATGACTAATATTGGCACAAATTTATTTCTGTAAAACTTAATAATTATGGTATAATCTCCCTTCGCGTCTATCCGACTGCTGTGAAGCAGTATTTCATTCTGGTAAGGAAACATACGAAATGACCGACTTATTGAAGTCTATTGAAGCTCTCGCCAATCCAAACATTCCACAACTGCATTCTGGCGATGCAGTTTCCGTTCACGTCCGGATCAAAGAAGGTGAACGCGAGCGTATCCAGGAATTCAAAGGAACTATCATCCGCCTTCGACACGGTGGCGTTGCTGAAACATTCACAGTCCGCCGCATTGCTTCCAACGGTATCGGTGTTGAACGAACATTCCTCCTTCGTTCTCCCCGCATTGATAAAGTTGTTGTTGAACGGCATTCTCAGACACGCCGCGCCCAGCTTTACTTCCTCCGTGGAAGAACCGGCAAGGCGACCCGTTTGAAACAAAAATTCGATTAATTTCTTAAAAAATCAACATATAAAAAAAGAGTGCTTCAGCGCTCTTTTTTTTGTTAAAATAAATTCCAATCACCCAAAATACAGTCTCCTGGCATGATAGAATTTATTTTAAAGGACATTGAAAACATGGCGCCACTTATAGGTGTTACAACTCGAACTGCACCAATATCTTCATCAAAATTAAATTATGTAATGGCTCAGCAATCGTATACTTCTGCCATAATTCAGGCAGGTGGTATTCCGGTTTTGATACCTTCTGATATTCCCTTATCTGAAAGGGAGAACCTGGTCTACATGCTGGATGGGATTCTTTTTACCGGCGGGGGAGATATTGCTGTCCATTATTTTTACGGTGTCAATCATCCAGCTGTTTATGGGATTGAACAGGCACGGGATGAAATTGAACTGGATCTTGTAAAATTAGCGGTAAAAAACAGCACCCCGTTTTTGGGAATTTGCCGCGGATTACAGGTGATTAATGTTGCCCTGGGCGGAACCCTTTACACGCACATCCCCGACCAGCTTAATGATGCCCTTGTCCACGATTATCCCGGGGAAGATGGCTTATCTGCTCGAACGGCTATCGCTCATACAATTCAGCTTGCAAGTAGTTCCATCATTTCAGAGATTATGGGCGAAGTATCCTTAAAAGTAAACAGTTTGCATCATCAAGGAATAAAGGATACTTCTTCCTTGTTGTTTATTGCCGGGTCAGCCCCTGACGGGTTGGTGGAGGCAGTTGAACTTCGTGATCATCCATTTGGCATTGCTGTCCAATGGCATCCTGAATGGTTGACAGATCAGGTCCCCACTCAGAAATTGTTTTCGTCTTTTGTCAAAGCATCTGAGAAAAACCGTTTGCTGAAAAATGGGAAATAATTCCAATAAGATCGGAATATTTGATTCTGGCGTCGGCGGTATTTCGGTTCTCAACCCGATCCGACAGCAATATCAGAATATTCCAATTATTTATGTAGCAGATCAGTCGCATGTCCCTTACGGTCCGAGAAATGTCGATGAAATTCGATCATTTTCAGAGGGAATTTCTCGATTTTTAATTTCCCGGAATTCTACTTTGATCGTGATCGCATGTAATACAGCCAGCGCTGCAGCATTGAAGTATTTACGCCAAAAATTTCCCGAAATTCCGTTTGTCGGGATGGAACCGGCTGTGAAACCAGCTGCCGAGAACACCATCAGCGGGATTGTTGGAGTCCTTGCCACGCCTGCAACATTACAGGGTGCTTTATATTCCTCAGTAGTTCAAAGGTTCGCAGCAGGTGTCACTGTTCTGCAGGATACCTGTCCTGGATTGGTTTCATGCATTGAACGGGGAGAATTAAGTTCGCCTGAAACAGAGGCTATTTTGTCGCGTGCACTTCTTCCAATGCTGGAAAAAGGGATTGATACAGTCGTGCTTGGTTGTACGCATTACCCTTTTGTAATCCCACTCATTCGAAAAATTGCAGGTCCGGAGATCAGGATTATTGATCCTGCCCCGGCAATTGCAAAACAGGTCGGCCGATTGATAAATTACGAAACAGTGAGTGAACCAGGCAGCGATCCAAAATTGGAATATTTTACAACAGGAAATTCTGCTGAAATGAAACAGCTTCTGCCAAAATTAATTGGAAGCGATGGTGTTGTGCAGGAACTCGTTTGGGCAGGGGATGAGCTGCTAATAAAATAGTTCTATTAAATCTTAATGAAATAATAGGGGAATTTTGCTTTTACATCACAATAAAAATAATTTCCATGTCTGAAAAGAGCATAACAGGTAATCTGATTACAGGTTAGCCCAATATAACTAAAATATTTTAATTTAGGTGTTTTTCGATTTATTCAATTATAATTTCAAATAGAAATCATTAGAAAGGCTAACTAATATGTCTGATATTGTTCAAGACTGTGCACGTGAATTAATGGATACTACCCCTCAGATCGTTCAGCAGATTCGAATTGAAATTCGGTCAAGCCGGCGCCAGGACCTGACAATCCCGCAAATACGAACATTAAGGTTTATTCAAAGGCACCCGGATTCATCATTATTGCAATTATCAGAACATCTTGGATTGACTCCTCCTTCCGCTTCGAAATTAGTAGACGGGTTGGTAGTTCATAATCTGGTCTCCCGGAATGAATCTCAACAGGACAGAAGGAAACTCACACTTCAACTGACTGGTGCTGGCGAAGAAATAGTAAACACTGCCAGGGCAAAAGCTCAGCAAAACCTTGTGGATAAACTAGGTATTTTTACAGAAGAAGAATTAAAAACGATAATTGACTCAATGGAACTACTGCAAAAATGGTTTACAAAATAATGGGAAGTTACTTTTCAATTCATTTCGGGATATCGCATGATTTAGAAGAAATAGGATGATTGTTTTATTATGAATATAACTTTAACCCAAACTTTTGCTTCATTGCGGCATAGAAATTACCAGCTCTTCTTTTTTGGTCAATTAGTTTCCAGTATTGGTACATGGATGCAGATTATCGCCCAGGGCTGGGTGGTTTACCAGATAGGACACTCCGAAATGACACTCGGCTGGGTGGCTTTTGCTTCAGCAATCCCAAATTTGGTCATTTCTCCCTGGGCGGGTGTAATTGTTGACAGGGTATCAAGGCGGAATGTTCAATTTTTTACCCAGTTTGGTTCAATGCTCCTGGCATTTATACTTGCGTTTTTAACTTTTAGCGGTCTTGTTAGAGAATGGCACATCATCATCCTGGCAGCAGTTTTGGGAATTGTGAATGCTTTTGATGCCCCTGCCAGGCAGGCTTTCATGGTTGATATTGTAGAAAAAGAAGATATTCCGAATGCCATAGCGCTGAATTCCATGATGTTTAACAGCGCCAGGATTCTTGGTCCATCGATTGCCGGTTTCCTGCTGGTATTGCTTGGCGCAGGGTGGTGTTTTTCGATCAATGGGCTTTCTTTCCTGGCTGTGATCATTGCACTTTTTATGATGGACCTTCCATTAAAAATCAGAAAACCATCCATCCATTCCCCATGGAATCAGCTTAAAGGCGGCTTGATTTATTCGGCAAAAAACCGCGAAATTCTTGGAATGATCCTGTTGTCACTGGTTTTCAGTACCTTTGGCATTTCTTATGCCACTATTCTGCCGGCTTTTGTCGATAGAATACTTCACCAGGGCCCGATCGCCTACGGCTGGCTCAATGCTGCCACAGGTTTGGGTGCTGTCACCGGTGCATTGGTGTTGGCGCAGCCTTTGATTGAAGGAAAACGCGGGAAAATTTTATTATATACAAACCTATTGTTCCCTTTTGTTCTGATGGTTTTTGCAAATAATCCATTTTTTACGTTCTCACTGCCTTTGATTTACTTGCTCGGTATTGGGTTTATGATGCAGTTCACCACACTAAACACTCTGCTTCAAACAAGGGTGGAAGATGAATTCAGAGGCCGGGTAATGGCTTTATATTCCATAACTTTTTTTGGTATCGCTCCTTTGGGAAATCTTTTTATTGGTTTTCTTGGTGAGAAAATCGGGTTAAGTATGTCGGTTTCAATTTTTGCTGTGATCTGTTTATTTCTCCAGGGCCTTATCCTGGTAAAAATCCCTGAAGTTCACAGATTATAGAAAAGAATGATAGGTGATAAATGAATAATATAAAAAAAATGCTGCCTTTTTTAAGGCCTTATTGGAAACGCTCATCAATCGCACTCTTGTTATTAACTTCTTTAGTGTTTTTGGACCTATCCATTCCGAGATTGATTCAAAGAATTATTGATCAGGGTATTTTAAAAAATGATCAGTCGGTTGTAATTCAGACTGCTTTGATAATGGTTGGAATCTCGATCATCAGCACGATTATTGCGATCGGGAATAATATATTATCTGTCCAGGTTGGGGAAAGTATGGCTCGTGATTTACGGGATGCTATTTTTACCAAGATTCAATCTTTCTCATACTCAAATCTTGACGAACAAAATACAGGTCAATTAATGGTTAGGCTGACCAGCGATACCACGGCAGTACAGCGTGTTGCTCAAGTATCACTTCGAATCGGGACAAGAGCGCCATTGTTGATGGTGGGAAGTATGATCCTGATGGTGAATACTGACCGTACACTGGCTCTCACGATGCTCCCGTTACTGTTGATTACTTCCGTAATCATCGTGTTTTTTGTCCGCCGGATGGAACCTTTATTTCGTTCTGTGCAACAAAAACTGGATGCCTTAAATACAGTTTTACAAGAAAATACAGCCGGGGCGCGGTTGATTAAGGCATTTGTCAGGGCTGATTTTGAAGGTGAACGATTTGAACGTACAAATGAAGACTACACCGATCATTCTGTAAGAGTGATGAAGATAATGTCGAGTATGTCACCGATCTTGACGATGTGTGTCAATATTGGGATGGTGATAGTGATCTGGTCTGGAGGCATGTTATCGATCCGGGGAGAATTGAGTATTGGGCAGATAGTGGCTTTTACCAATTATCTCCTGACAACGATGACGCCTTTGATCATGATGACACAATTGTCAAATACCTGGGCGAGCGGACTGGCATCTGCGAGGCGAATAAGTGAAGTCCTTGATACAGTTCCAGGAATTCAAGATTCGCCGGTATCCATTTCACTCTCAAATGACCAGAAGGGAAGCCTGTTATTTGAAAACGTCTCCTTCCATTACGATGGTCCGGAAACAGAATCTATTTTGCAGAATATTAATTTGAAAATAGACGCAGGCCAAACAATTGCTTTTTTAGGATCAACTGGTTCGGGAAAAACAACACTGGTAAACCTGGTACCGCGATTTTATGATGTCACACATGGCCGCATCCTTTTGGACGGGGTCGATATAAGGACGATAAATCAAGAATCACTCCTATCTCAAATTGGAATTGTTCCTCAAGAGACTGTTTTATTCTCCGGCTCAATTAAGGATAATATCCGTTATGGAATGCCGGATGCATCTGAAGAGGATGTAATTCTTGCCGCAAAAAGTGCTCAAGCCCATGACTTTATTTTGGAACTGTCCAAAGGATATGATACCCATGTTGAAGAACGAGGGACGAACCTTTCAGGAGGACAAAAACAGAGAATTGCAATTGCCCGTGCTCTGTTAATGAAACCAAAAATCTTAATCCTGGATGACAGCACCAGCTCAGTTGATGTGGATACTGAAACACACATTCAAAATTCAATTAACCGGGATTTTCATCAGCATACCAGCTTGATTGTTGCCCAAAGAATAAGCACAGTTCTGAATGCTGACAAAATTGTTGTTCTGGAAAATGGAAGCATAGCTGCTGAAGGTAATCACAGGGATTTGCTTGAAACAAGTACCATTTACCAGGAAATTTACGAATCCCAGCTGGGTAATGGTTTTAATCCGGATTTAATAACTTCTAATAAAACCGCAGGAGGCAGCAGATGACTTCTCAAGGCGGTTACCGTTCAAGTATGCAAAGAAGACCGGCAGATCCGGGAAAAATTGATAAAGCCCGTGATGCGCGTAATGCCTTCACCCGTTTGCTGCCATATCTTCGGCCGTTTTCAATTGTTTTATTCCTGGTATTATTTTTTGTGATTATTTATACGATATTGGGTTTGATCGGACCATATCTGATGGGTGTGGCGATTGATAAATATATTGCCGCTAAAAATAGTTCAGGATTGGTGGTCATTGCATTATGGATGCTGGCTGCCTATTTGTTGAACAATATTTTCCAGGCTATTTCTGCCTGGCTAATGTCCGATGTTTCCCAGCGTGCACTGAAGCAGCTTCGAAAGGATCTATTCAGCCATCTGCAAAATTTGCCGATCTCTTTTTTTGACCAGCATCCTGCGGGCGACTTGATGAGCCGGTTGACCAATGATATCGATGCCATTAACCAGGCTGTTTCGCAGAATGTAACCTCGTTACTGGCGAGTGTTCTCTCAATTGTCGGAATCTTGATAGCCATGTTTATCCTGGATAAATGGCTGGCACTGGCATCATTATTGGTTGTTCCGATCATGTTCTGGTTTACTGAGTTCGTGGCTCGATATACCAGGCGCGGATTTCGTGATCTGCAAAAAAACCTTGGTCAGCTAAACGGGGTGATGGATGAAGCCATCAGCGGCCAAAAAGTGGTTAAAGCTTTCCGCCGCAGCGGGTCTGCAATAGAAGCCTTCAGGCAAAGCAATGAGGCCGTTTTTCGCGCAGGAGTTTCAGCAAATAGTTATGCGCTCCTGTTGATGCCGCTAACCAATGTTTTAGGAAATTTTTTTGTAATTGTTTTAGCAGGCCTTGGAGGCTGGCTCGCACTTCGCGGTTTGGTGAGTGTCGGCATCATCGCAACATTTATCAGTTATGGCCAAAATTTTGTCAACCCTCTCAGGCAGCTGGCAAATATGTATAATTCCATTCAGGCAGCCTTAGCCGGAGCTGAAAGGGTTTTCGAGATTATGGATATCCCACAAGAAGTGGATGAATCAGCCGAAATGAATGACTTATCGGTAATTCAAGGCCATGTTGAATTTCAAAATGTAAATTTTGGTTATTCAAAGGGTATATCGATTATAAAAAATATGTCCCTGGAAGCAAAGCCGGGGCAAACAATTGCTTTAGTTGGGCCGACTGGTGCAGGAAAAACAACCATTATTAATTTATTAACCAGGTTTTATGAGATTAATTCTGGCAGTATCAAGATCGATGGCAGGGATATCCGAACGATCAGCAAATCCCATCTGCGCAGCCAGCTTGGGCTTGTCCTCCAGGATACTTTTTTGTTTTCCGGTTCTGTGCTCGATAATATCCGTTTTGGAAGATTGGATGCGACAGATGATGAATGCTATCAAGCTGCCCGGCTGGCTGATGCAGATCATTTTATTCATCAATTACCTCAAGGTTACCAAACTTTACTGTCTGAGCGCGCAAGTAACCTGTCCCAGGGTCAAAGACAGCTTTTATCAATCACCCGGGCGATTCTAGCCGATCCCAAAATTTTGATCCTTGATGAAGCTACCAGCAGTGTTGATACCCGGACAGAATTTAGATTGCAAAGGTCATTATTAAATTTGATGCAGGGCAGAACCAGCTTTGTTATTGCTCACCGATTAAGTACTATACGGGATGCTGACCAGGTGCTGGTGATCAAAGAAGGCGAAATTGTGGAGACCGGAACGCACCAAACCCTGCTTGACCAAAACGGTTTTTATCATCATTTATATCTCAGCCAATTTAAAGGGCAGGCTATCTAAAACCAGGGAAATAATTGTTTGAAGGTGGACTTTTCGGGATTACGATAATTGCGGCGTAATTTTCATAGTTAATTAATAACAAAAACTGGCAAAGAACTTCCCGCCAGTTTTTGTTATCAAGCAATAAATTAATATTTTGCTCTCAATTGACACATTTTCAATATATGATGAAGTATTTTTGCTGCTATTTTTGTAAATACCTTACATATCTGCCGGGAGAACTCCCAAGTCAAAAGGGCTGATTTTCAATGCAGAAAAATCCTCAAAAGTTAAATTGTTCATCGATAGATTTTTCTTTGTTCTGAGCTCTTCGAATAATCGCTGATAACTGGTGGGAATCGCCCTGGAATGATCCAGGTGCAGCTGATCAGCTATATTTTTTATGACCGCCGCACTTTCTGCCTCAATTTCAACAAACTTCCCGTACGGTAATTCATCTAATGTGATCAATGCTTTATCAAGTTGATACATTGTGCGGTATTTTTCATAAATTGCTGCAACTTTATAGCCCAGCGCTTCAAGAATTTTTTCGGCTGAATCAAAATTATCAATCACAATCTCAATTTCCACCCTGGATAATGCTCCATCGACCTGGCTGCCAGGTCCCTTGTAAGTCAATCGGAAATCATCATATTTTCGCAGCCTGAGCACTCTGTGCTCTCTATTGAGAGTTTGTTTCTCGTCGTCGAATCGCAGGTTGTACTCGAATTTTCGCGGGACAATGCATTTCGCACCAATAGATAGAAGAAAAAATTCGATCGGTTCAAGGTCCAAAACAAAATATTTTGATTCTATTTCCTGGTTGTTTTGGGCCATATCAATAAACCTTATTGTTTTTTTAATAATGAAAATATAAATTTAAAAATTCGTATAAACTGGGCCTAAACGACATTCAGTAGGTTTTGTTTTTGTTCAACAGTTTCACCGGCTTTCACGCGTATTCTATGAACTGTGCCGTCTTTTGGAGATTTCAACTCGTTTTGCATCTTCATTGATTCCAGGATCATTAATACCTGACCTTTTTGAACAATATCACCTTCATTCACTGGAATTGAAATAATCAACCCAGGCATCGGTGCTTTCATGTGAAATTCACCATCATCCGAAACCCCGCCGGCTGCGGTCCTGAGTTTCTTTTCCCGTTCATCCTCAACAATCGCTTCGTAAAGCTGTCCACGGATTAGGACTTGCCAATTTTTTTCGTCAGGATATACATAACCTTCGTGTGATTTCCCATCGATCAAAAGTGAATAAACTGGTTGGCCGCTGACTGATTCAAAATCAACGTCTAATTTTTTCCCATTAATCGAGATGTGCTTATCATCTTCAATTTCTACGGTATATTCTTTATTATCGATCGTAGTAATATATTTCATGGTTTCTCCGATGCGCCTGAATTACCGGTGCATTCTTTCCCATCTGCCGACCCATTTCCAGTTGGACGTATCTCGCTCATTCCGCATCACAAACTGGGCAGACCGTTGTGTTTCATTATGTGAAACAAGTGTCGCAAAAACAGCGGCAATTTCGGCATTTGCTTCATTCTGATCTTCACTCATTGAAAATCGTTCTTCAACAAAACGGGTATCGTATTGGCCAGCCATATATCGATGGCTGTCCATTAAAGTTTGGTGGAAGGGAATATTCGTTCTGACGCCGACAATCCGGTATTCTTCAAGCGCCCTGCGCATGCGAAGAATTGCCTGAGCCCTTGTTTCTCCCCAAACAACAAGCTTGGAAATCATGGGATCATAAAATGGCGAAATTTCAAAACCGGGATAAACACCGGTATCCACGCGCACACCCGGGCCGGTCGGGAGGATGCTGTGTGTGATCTTAGATCGGAAGAGCACACGTCTGAACTCCAGTCACCTGAAGCTAT
>CAZBRI010000010.1:0-18870 GCA_964494055.1 uncultured Anaerolinea sp. | reverse complement strand
CGCAGGAGTCTTTCTGTGGCGGGGAGGGCGGGATTTGAATACCATCCCCTCATAGGGACCCCGGTCGAGAATCAATACCATCCCCTCATACGGTCCCGGTCGGTGGCGGGGAGGGCGGGATTTGAATACCATCCCCACATAGGGACCCCGGTCGAGAATCAATATCATCCCCACATAAGGACCCCGGTCTAGAATCAAAGACTCCCGCTTACGCAGGAGTCTTTCTGTGGCGGGAAGGGCGGGTTTTGAATACCATCCCCTCATACGGTCCCGGTCGAGAATCAAAGACTCCCGCTTGCGCAGGAGTCTTTCGGTGGCGGGGAGGGCGGGATTTGAACCCGCGGTCGAGGTTTAAGCCCCGACACTCACTTAGCAGGCGAGCCCAATCAGCCACTCTGGCACCTCCCCATATTAACATGTGGGACAACCACAGCGGAGGGAGTGGGATTCGAACCCACGGTGGCTTGCACCACGACGGTTTTCAAGACCGTTACCTTCAGCCGCTCGGTCATCCCTCCGAGCGGAGACAATTTTACCATAAGTTCCAGTTTCAATCGGCTTTATCATCACTAATCGCTCAGCTGCTTGCCCCGCTGTATCTTCTTACCCCATATTTCCAGACCTGGGAGGCAAACAGGAAGCTGAGTCCGCCTATTACCAGGTACAAGACCACTTCGGAGATGCCATATTCACCGCGCAGCGCTCGCAACGGTACCGTGGTTGCTACAGCAATGGGTATGATAAAGGTGACGATCACCTGCAGCCACATCGGGTAAACACTGGATGGGTAACGGCCGGAATCCAGGAGTGCCTGCAGAATGGTGACATTGTTATCAAACTTGGTAAACCAGAAGGTCAGCCCGATCAAAACAACCCACAAACTGTAAATCACAACACAACCGGATAAGATCAACATCATAAAGTACAGGATACTGAGCAGTGTAACCATATTGCCCGACCATAGTATGCCGGTAACAATAAGGATAAAAGCCAACAGTAAATCCCATACCCTCCAGACAGTAATTCTGGAAATGGTCACCAGAAGCAAACTGTTGGCGGGCTGCAGCAGGGTGTAATCCAGCGATCCATCCCGCACAGCAGCATTAAATTTCTCGGTTGCCGGCCACAGAAGAGCAGCCATCATCATGTTCACCAATCTAAAAACTCCCAGCAGGGCGATCAATTCGCCAGGTCCCCAACCGCTCAGGGTTTTCGTATTGTTGAAAATGATATTCAAACTGAGCAATTCCCAGCCCAGCCACATCAGGTTCACCAAAATATTGATCACTGTGTCCGCACGGTATGCAAGGGACATTTGAATATTGACTTTTAAAAAGGTTTTTACCAGCTGGAATACTCCCATTATCTACGCTCCAACTGCTGAAAACTTCTTAACACCGCTCTGCCAAACCCACCGGAAGGCAAAGATTGCAGCGATCAGCCAGACAACCCCGGAGAAATACCCCTGCACAATTTCACCTGTTGATAATCTTCCCAGGATAATTTCGATCGGGAAATATTTAAATAATTGAAATGGCAAAAAACGGGCGGTCTTCTGAATCATCTCAGGCATTAATTGGAGCGGGACAAACTGCCCGGAAAACATGATCACAAATCCAAAATATACTTCATGCAGGGCCCACACCCTCGTTGTCCAGAAAGCCACACAGGTGATTGCTGCACTCATCAGGAATCCGATCGCAAAACCTAATATCACCGCCGGAGCAGCCATCAAAACTCCCTGCCAGGTAACACTGCTGAAATCTGGTTTAAAAAGAAACCAGAGTACGCCCCAGACAGGGATCAAAGCTGTAAAAGTCAATGCTTTATTGGCCAGGTTGGTGATCAATGTATTGGTCAGTACCGGGTGTATCGGGCGGATCAATTCACCGGAGAGTGTCCCATCTTGAATTTTATAAGCAAATATATGGATCACAATATCGCTGGTGAGCATATCAACGATCAATAAAGTCATATAGTAGGTGGTGAAATCATTGGCAGTCAATCCGTTCACCGGCCCCTGACTGTTGGCTATCGTCGTCCATACCGCCAGGTAAACAACCGGCGAAACAAGCCAGTACAATAAATACATTAACAGGTTAGCCCGGTACTGCCACGTTTCAGCCCAATTGACCTGCCACAGGCGTTGATATATTTTCAACATATCATCAACCCTGGAAAGCCTGTGTGATTACATCTTCTATGGGCGGATCTGTAATCGTAATATCGTGCACCGGCAGCTCTGATAATAGCCTGGCTGTGATCGAAGTAACCTGGTCTGCCCGGACCTGAATGTACGTTTTCTCGTCATCATCTTCTGAGTGTGCCAGGGTTCCGTAAACTGAGAGATTGTGCGCCGCTGAATCTGCCAATGTGACACCTATCAGTTTAAACGGGGCGATTTTTCTTGATAGATCACCCAATCCTCCATCATATTTCAATTTTCCCTGGTAGATGATGATGATCCTTTCACAAAGCGCAGTAACATCCGCCATGTAATGACTGGTCAACAAAATCGTTGCCCCGCTTCGACGGTTATATTCTTTTAAAAATTCCCTGATCCTGACCTGGGCACTGATATCAAGACCAATGGTCGGTTCATCCAGGAAAAGAACATTTGGTTTGTGCAGCAGGCCGGCAGCCAGCTCGCATTTCATTCTCTCGCCCAGTGAAAGGTTTCGGACTGGTTTTTTGATGATAGGTCCCAGGTCAAGCAGTTCATCCAGTTCTTTTAACGTTTCCCTGTAAACGTCATCAGGAATCCGGTAGATTGCCTGGTTCAAAAGGAAGGAATCTGCTGCCGGGATATCCCAGGATAGCCGGTTCCGCTGTCCCATGACAAGGGTCATCGACCGTAAATAGTCGGGTTTCAATTCCCAGGGAAGGTAACCCAGTACTTTGGCAGTTCCAGAAGTGGGGTGCAGAAGTCCTGACAACATTTTAAGAGTTGTGGTTTTTCCAGCCCCGTTGGGCCCCAGGAAACCAACTACCTCCCCGGGTTGTATTTCAAAACTTACATTTTCAACAGCATGAACATCTCGAAAAGTTCGTTTGAAAAAACTTTTTGCTGCCGCGCCAAACCCGCCTTCTCGTTCTGAAACCTGGTAAGTCTTGCTTAATTTTTCAACAATAATCGTATGACCATTTGGGGACATATTTTTTGTTCCTGAATATGAATTGTTTACCTGTAATTATTTGGATAATTCTCTGCCATATACTTATTATTGCCTGGAGAAATAATAATATTAATGTGATTTTGGGTCAAAAGCATCCCGTAAACCATCCCCCAGGAATGAAAACGATAATACCAATACAGTTATCGCCGCAGCCGGAAGAAAAACCTGCAGCGGGTATCGCTCGATCTTGCCGGCTGCCCGGAAAATCATCAATCCAAGGCTTGCCCCGGGTTCTTCAATCCCGAGCCCTAACAGGCTGAGGGTGGCCTCATTCACAATCACACTTGCGACATCGAGCGTTGCGGCAACAGCAACCAGCCAGGCAGCATTGGGCAGTAAATGACGGAGAATTATCCAGGCATGTGAAGCTCCCATGCCTTTAGAGGCTGTAACAAAATCGTGGGATTTGATGGAAAGTGTTTCACCGCGAACAAGCCGGGCCATTAACGGCCAGGAAACCAGGCTCAGCGACCCTGCCACAAGCAGGAGCCGCCCCATACCCCCGTAATATTCTCTCGCTGTACTGCCAAATACCGCTGAAACCAGGATGGCCAGCAGTAAACCGGGAAACGCGAAAAGCATATCTGCTGCCCGGGATATCAACATATCTATCCAGCCGCCAAAATATCCTGCCAGCAGCCCCATCACACCGCCTAAAACAATATTGATCGTCTCTACAACGAATGCCACCAGCAGTGAAACACGTATCGCTACCAGCAGCCTGGTCAACATATCTCTTCCCAGGTAATCAGCCCCTAGCCAGTGTTCAGCCGACGGTCCGGCATTGATGGAATCATAATTTTGAAAGACACCATCCCTTATCTTCTGCAAATCTGCTGGCAGGAGCTTTGGATACAAAAAGGGTCCGCCGAGAGAAACGATCAATACCAGGATAACCAATACACCGCTTAGAAAGGCAGCCCTGTTCCGCAGTAAATAAAACCACCAGTGGTTTTGGCTTTTTATCATCTCAGGGTGAGTAGCGGCTGACTGCATTCTATTCTGCCCTTACCCTTGGATCAGCAATGGTATAAGCCAGGTCTGTTACAAGATTCATGATCACAACCGCCAGTGCCAATAATAACGTGGTCGCCTGGATGACCGGGTAATCACGCTGCCCGATCGATTGTACAGCAAGGTATCCAACCCCTGGAATGGCAAATAAATTTTCAACAACAAAAGCACCTGTTACCAGGAATGCTGTTGGTGGTCCCATTACCGTCAGAAGGGGAAGAAGGGCATTCCGCATGACATGTTTGGTTATGACAATTTTCCACGGAAGGCCTTTAGCGCGTGCGGTGCGGATAAAATCCTCCCGCATTACCTGCAGCATACTGTTCCGCATCAACCGGGCGATAAAGCCGATATTGGCAGCAGACAGCACAAACACCGGCAGGATAACCTGTTCAGGTTTACCCCAGCCCGCCACAGGCAGGGAAGGCAGCCCGGCTTTATAAAGCCCAAGATCGATCACCCATAAAATTGGAATGATAACAAATGATGGGACTGAATATAAAGCGAGCATGATTGACATGATCGTATTGTCTTTCCAGGTATTTTGCCAGAGAGCAGAAAGCACTCCTGCCAAAACACCAAAAATAATACTGATGATGAGAGCCAGGACCCCCAGCTGAAGTGAAACAGGTACACCATTGGCAATCAGTTCCCATACAGGTCTTTCTGGATATTTAAATGAAAATCCGAGATCTCCTCGAAATAATTTTCCTAAGAATGATAAATATTGAATTGTCCATGGTTGATCCAATCCGTAAAAATGCTTTAAAAAAGCATATCTTACTGGATCCTGACGTCCGCCCATCATATTTAAAATAGGATCCCCCGGGGCAAGGTAGCTGACAATAAAAGTCAGGAATGTCACCGAAAAAAGGACAAATAAAAGGGATAACAGGCGCCGTAGAATAGTTTGCCGCATTATTTTATAAAGAGAATATTTTAAATCTCTAGTTTATTTTCTATGTAGAAGCGGAGCAATGGATTTTTGATCACATTGCTCCGCTCTTTAATTTATTTCTTGAGCAAAACGATTATAGTCTTATTTTCCGACTGTAACCTTGGTCCAGTCACCCTTGGGGAATAAACCCTGTGGGGTGACAACCAATCCGCTCACTTTACCGCTAATCAACATGTTCGCTTTTCCATAATACAGCGGCAGCCAGCCCACTTCGGTCAGCGCGATCTGTTCAGCCTGCTGATACATTCCAAGCCTTTTTGCCTGGTCTGTTTCAACATCAGCCTGATCAACAAGTTTATCGAATTGAGCATTTGAGTAATGACCGTTGTTATTGCCAACACCTGTCCTGAGCTGCTGAGAAACAAAGTTCTGAGGATCGGGATAATCTGCACCCCATACGCTGATGTAGAAGCTGAGCGCAGCGGGATCTTCCGGTTTGTTGGCAGTTGCTGTCAGATCATCATTAAATTTGGCAAGTTCTTCTGTATTGATGTCTACTTCAACACCCAGGGTTTCTTTCCACATCTGCTGCAAAGTAGCGGCGATCTTGGGGAAGTTAGGATCCTGGTTATTGATAGAAAGTGCGATTTTCGGGAAGCCCTTTCCATCTGCAAAACCGGCATCAGCCAGCAGTTTCTTGGCATCTGCAGCGTTTAATTCCTGGATCTTACCAGCAGACTGGTTGAATCCTGGCATGCCTGGTGGAATAATTGTGTCCGCCTGTACAACAGCGCCTTCTAGTACCTTATTGATCAATGTGCCCTTGTCAACAGCTTTTGCAAATGCCTGCCTGACGCGTACATCATTGAAAGGTGCCTTGGCATTATTGAAACCAATATATGCCACGAAGAACTGGTTGACCTGTTTGAAATCAGCATTGCTGGAAACGGTCGGGATCTGATCAGTCGGGAAATTATAAGTTCCCATGATATCCAGCTCACCGGTTTGATACATCTTCAACGCTGTAGCTGGATCCTGAACGAACGGCAGGTCAATCTCAGCCAATTGAGGTGTCCCCAGCCAATAATTAGGATTGGGTACCAGGGTGATGGATTGATTGTGTTTCCATTCCTTAACCATGAAAGGACCGGTGCCAAATGCAGTATCTGTCCATTTTGCCGGGTTGGCATCGACTGCTTTTTTCGAAACAACGAATGAAGCAGGGAATGTCAATTGGTAAAGGAAATAAACAGAAGGTGTCTGAAGATCAACCTCAAGTGTTTGCGGATCGATCACCTTGACACCTGATATGCTTGCGGCTTTTCCCTCGGTCACATCGGTTGCTCCAACGATGTTGGAGAGATAATAGCCGGCATTTCCATTTGCAAAATCCTTACCGAATGCGCGGTTGAGAGAATAAGCAAAGTCTTCTGCAGAAACCGCATCACCGTTTGCAAATTTCAAACCCTTGCGAATGTGGAAAATAAAGGTCTTCCCGCCGTCCTTTATATCCCAGGATTCTGCACCTGCCGGCTGAACATTCAGGTCGCTGTCCAATCTGACCAGGCCTTCAAAGACAAGGCTGATCACACCGACTGATTGTGATGCACCCGCTAGAGGGGGATCAAGAGCAGGAAGTTCATTAACACCTTCAAGGCTCCATCTCAAAGTACCGCCTGTTGGAACTGCAGTCGCAGCCGGGCCGCAAGCCGTCAGGATCATACTCACCATCACAAACAGGCTTAATAACCAAACTAAATTTTTCTTTTGAAACATAAAAATAATCCTCCATTGAATTAATGACTTAAAAACAAACAATATTATATTAACAGATTTAGTACATTAATAATAATAGAATATTCTATGAATTTTTTTCATAATAAAACTATACAACTATTTTCTAAAAAACAATATATACGACTTGTTAAGTCGTTATTATATAATATATGGTTTTTGTGTCAAGAAGAAAAATATAATCAGATTATTTTTGGAGATTCAGAACATGCAGAAAAACATCCTTCATGCGTTCCAGATTAATTTCACTGGAAACGATCCGGTATGATTCTGCACCCATCTCTTGCAATCTTTGTCTATCACTCAGAGCTTCTTTTAAAGCGGATAAAAGTGCTTGTTCATCATCCGCCTGAATCTGCCACCCGTTGCCTTTTCTAACGAGGTCATCCTGTGTCCCATCACCTTTCGCCACAATCACCGGCAATCCCCAGGACATGGCTTGTTGAACCGCCAAACCACCTGTTCCGGGCAGCACAAAAAGATCAGCAGCAAGAAAATACTTTTCCAATTCGGCCCCGTGTTTCTCTCCGGCAAACTCAGCAGAAGGATAAATCTCCTTTGCCAATTCACGGAGATGATTCAATTCTGGACCATCCCCGACAATGATCAACCTGGGTGAAGACAGGGGAGCCAAGGAAGCACAGGCTTTTAGTAATGCGGGTATTCTCTTTCTCGCCTGCAGCCTGCCGACAAACAACAAAACTGGTTGTGCTGAAGGATTGATCGGTCGTTCTGGCAAAGGATGTACCGGAGCAGGAGCAGCAGCATTGAATGCCGTGAAAATCATATCCTTCGGAAAACCACACGCGGCATACTGTTCAGCTCCCCTGTTTGAATATGCGATCAAAGCATCAAATTGCCCCAGGAAATTCTTCCTTACCCCTGACAGTATGCCTCTATCAAGCGGCGCCCCAAGCCCCCAGCCGATTACCGGCCGGTTCCTATTTTTCATCCAGCGAATGCCAGCAGGTGTCGATAAATACCTGAAATTCGCCTCAATGATCAGGGCTTCCGGGTTCCAGTTTTCCAGCCATTTATTTATTCCATATTGGTAACAAAAGTAAAATCGGCTGGATGGGGATAAAAAATGATAATTTTTCGTTACCGTCATTTGAGCATTTTTCAGCTTCCCGGCGGTCTGTATCGCTTCTTCCGGAAGTGGTTGACCGGTAAATAAGGATAATCCCTGGCAATACTCTGCCATCAAATCAAAAAATGGTGCCCTGTAAACCGGCAGCACCCGTTGAATAATCCCAATCCGGCCAGCGAAATCTTCCGTTTTCATCAACGTTCTTCTTTCACAGCGATAAGGTAGGCTTTCCAACCCAATTCTTCAGGAGATGAGATTTCCGGATACCCATCTGCCATTTGCCGTATGGTATATCCCTGTTCAGTGAGTATTTTCCAGGCTGTCTGTTCCGACTCCGGTCCATGCAGTTCAAGCAGCATGACAGGGTGATATTCTTGAAGTACCCTCTGCATACCGGGTAATGCTAAAACCTCCCCGCCTTCTATATCCATTTTCACCACAGCTGGAGGAGCATTTTTCTGCTCAAAAACAAACTCATCCAGTGTAATCCCCGGTACCTTTATCTCATCCTTATATTTCTCAGCAAACCTGCCGGCTGAACCTGCTGCTTTGCCCATCCCAACAGAGTCATGTACATAAAAAGTGACCGATTCTGTTTTATCCATTACGGCTGCCGAAACAACAGTTACATTTTCCAGGTTGTTGAGTTCTATATTCTTATTTATTCTCTCAATATTGGCCGGCAGCGCTTCAAAGGCAATTATTTTTCCGTTTTTTCCTGTTTGATGCGCCAGCATTAATGTCACATATCCAATATTTGCGCCAACATCATAAACGGTCATTCCTGGAGTAATGAATACTTTCAATGCTGCTTGTAATTCTGGTTCATAAGTTCCCAGCCACCTGCTTTTCTCTTTTTTAAGATTTAGCTGAACTTTATAACCCTTTAAATCACCTGCTGCAACAACGATCTCAGACAAGCCATCTTCCACAGCAGCGTTGATCGAACCACGGATGAACCTGGCCAGGGGAGGAAATCGGTAAAGAGTCTGCTTAACGCTTAATGGCAGGTATCCGGCAATAACAGACGTAAATGAAATAAATTTATTCTTCATGCGCCGGGATCTATATGCGGTGCGGCATAAGAAGGTGATTTATGTACGTGAACCACCATCCATTTTCCATTGATTTTTACCATTACCCGGCTTTCATTATGACTGGCGGTTTTCACTCCATTACTTCCCGCCGTGCTGACGAGCATGGTGTAACTGGCAATGGCAGTATCCCCGTATTTTTGGATATGCAGGTTGGAAAGGTCCAGCCTCGTCGGAGCAGATTCACCTTCAGCCCCAAAAACGGTTCCCCTCTTTGCGTTGGCATTCATCATGAATTCATGGAAAGCCAGACCATAAAGTCTGTGCGGCGTAACCCACCACTCGTACAATGTCAGGTCTGAGCTTGTTGTTTCGTGATACCCCGCTGTGTCATTTTCCTGGATGGAACCCAGGTGTTTATATAAGAAGTCAACAACTTCATAGAATTCTTCGGGTGTTTCGTTCTTTCTATCTATTGAATTCATCCTAACAAGACCTCCAGGTATTTTTTTACCATGTTGTCCAATCCAAATAATAATTCTGCTCTTTTCCTGGCCGCAAGGTGAAATTTCTTCCAATCTTTTAAAACTGCTTCCGCACCGGTTACCAGGCTGCCCGGATCTGGTTTTTCCAACTTCCACGAATCGCTCCCATACGAACCAATAAAGCCTGTCTCATTGTTCACAAGTTCTGAAAGTGATCCTGTATCATAAGCCGTCACCGGCAGCCCGCATGCCAGTGATTCTATAACTGAGTTTGGACAGGCCGGGTGAATATCCGCTGAGAATAAAAGGTGGGCTTCACCGGCAATCGCTGGAATTTCCTGCCGCTTAACCAGGCCTCTCCATAAAATCGGCACTTTGCTTTTTTGAGTCCACTCATTTTTAAGTAAACTGCTCACTTCACCAACCACCTGTACCTCAATCGGCCATCCGCGTGCAGCTAAACCTTCTGCCAGCCGAACAGCATTTTCCAGGCCATTCTCGTAACCTCCACCCAGGCTGCCCTCCACAACCAAAAGCCGGTATACAGAAGGTTCTGAACGATCAACAGCGGCAGGCGAATAAACATCAAGGTCCACTCCATTATAAATAATGGACGCGGTTTTTTGAACTTTTCCAAACCGGTTATCCCACCACCAGTTTGAAAACCCGGATTGATAAATAATCCTGTCGGCAATATATCTTCGAATGATAGAAAGATTCCAATTTCCATATTCTGCTTTTAGTGTGTGTTGTAGAGAGATTGGTCTTATCCGGTGTATCCAATTGATTCCATCCAATCGTTGAACAATACGGATCCCTCTCTTTTTGGTTCCTTGCAGCCTGAAAATATCCCTTGTTCCGCCAATGACCAGCACTGCGTCAATATTGGAGACAGAAAGGTCGTTAGTTACATTTACCCCGAGTTCCCGTGCCCCTTTGGAAAATTTTTCAAGAAAGGAAACCATGCCCCCAATCCCGTGTACTTTTGGAAGGATGCAAATTGTATGCTGCATGCCAAAATTATTTTTTTCCAATTGCGACATCGGCTGCCTGATCTGTTTTTGTCCGGTCCCCAACTTTTTTGGCTGGTATTCCAGCCCATATTTCATTTATTCCGGTTGAATTTAGTAAAACAGCATTAGCTCCTAATACTGTACCGTTTCCGATCTTAAGTATTCCCTTTTCACAAAGTACCTTGGAACCCGCACCTAATATGACATCGTCACCTACATCAATTCCGGCAAACAGGGATTGACTGGCGGGTAAAAAAACATCACTTCTCCCCAGCGTTACACCGGGGTAGATACCCACCCGCTCACCGACCACTGTTTTCGGGTGAATAACAACTCCCACACCGCCATGATGAAGCAAAAAACCTTTTCCAATATTTACAGAACACGGGATTTCTGCCCCAAGTAGTTTTAACAATATGTAAGCAAACCGTCCAAAAACCTTATTGTTCCTTGCATATACAAGGCGTTCATAAATAGACATACCGGTATTATACGACTGCTTTTAATATTATTTTTTAGAGCTTATTCTTCGGCTTAATACTATTTTTTAAATTTCATTTTTCTTTCTTTCATAATTATCCCGTCTGATTTATGGTATCCTTAATTATTCAAAAACGGGAGTTTTGTTCATGTATATTGCTATTGAGGGTGTGATCGGGGTCGGGAAAACAACCCTTGCCCGCCTTCTTCAACCGGTCTTCCCAAACTCAGATCTCATTCTTGAAGTATTTGAAGAAAACCCATTCCTGTCTGATTTTTATGGAGACAGGGTCCGTTTTGCCTTTCAAACTCAGCTTTTCTTTTTACTGAGCAGGTACCATCAACAAAACAGTACTGTACCGGCCATCCTAAACCAGGGAAGAACATTGATCTCAGATTACACATTCGCAAAAGATGCCCTTTTTGCCCGCATTAATTTACACGGTGATGAGCTGGACATGTATCACCGTGTTCATGAAGCACTGGCTGAAAAAATTCCGGTCCCGGACCTGACGGTTTACCTCTCAGCAAATGTCAATACCTTAATGACACGTATCGCTCAAAGAGACCGCTCATATGAACGTACAATGGAAAGGTCATACATAACTGAGCTTGTTGCCGCCTATGATGAATTCTTCGCCGGGACAAAAAGCCCATGCCTGGTCATTGATAGCAACCCCCTGGATTTTGTCCAAAATCCGGGCCATTTGAAACTAATCGAAAACCGAATAAGGGAATCTCTTGGGATTACACCCTTTCAACCTTCATTGCTAGATGGAGATTGAAAATGCATATTACACGGGACGCCCTGCTTAAACTCACGAAAGATACTGTTGAAAAACGTTTTACTCATGACCAGAAAGTAATTGCTGTATTTCTAGTGGGATCCATTCGTTCTGAAACTGCTGTGATCGATTCAATTGCAGATGTGGACTTACTGGTTCTTCACAATGGTGACATCCCCAGGGACAGGGAAATAATTAAATTATCCAACGAGTATCATTTTGATATTTCCTATGAACCCGCCTCGCTTTACGCCCAGCCAAGGGATTTACGGGGCGAAGGCTGGAGAGGCTGGAATATGTGGGACCCTCTCCTTCTTTATCAAAAAGGGCGTTTCTTCGAATATACACAATCTATCGTTCGCGCTCAATTTGACGAACCACTCAATGTAATTAAACGCTCACGTTTTTTTGCTGAACCCGCAAGACAGGCCTGGTTTCAACTCCAATTGGATCCGGAATCAGCATCTCCATCGAAAATATTAAAAATAGTTTCAGATGCAGCTAACGCTGTTGCATCTCTCAGCGGTCCACCTCTCACAGAACGGTCTCTTCTTTCCGGTTTTCTGGAGCGGGCAAAATCTATCCATGTTGAAGAACTTATCAAACCGCTCGTAACCAGTATTTCAAGAAATGTCAGTCCGGAAACGATAAAACTATGGCTTCCCGAATGGGAAAGCTGTTTTTCAGCAGCCTCATTATCTCCTGCAGATTTAAGTATCCATAGCTGCAGATTGACCTATTATAAAAATGCCATCTTATCTCAACTAAATAGTGATTTCCCTGCAGCCTCTCTTTGGCCGCTGCTCACCACCTGGTCTTTATCTGTTGAAAATGGTAATCTTTCAAAAGAACAAGTAGATGGATGGAATGCCGTCTGTGCAGAGCTCGGTCTATCATCTTCCTCTTTTCAAGAAAGGCTTCAATCGATTGATATTTATCTGGACATGCTGGAAGAAGTGCTGGATCAACTTGAAACAGATAATGGTTTGAAAAATTAAAAGGTTTTTTTTGTGGATAACTCATCATTATCTGTGGATAACCCCTTTACGCTGTGGATAAACCGCTCAATTGTTCGAAGAATCAGATCATTAAAAATTTAATAATGTGGATAATTAAGTAATTCTTTTGGTGTTTATTATCTTTTCTCAGATATTTTTTGTTGATAATCTCTTTTGACATTATTCATCCACAAAATAAGAATTCATAAAAAACCATATATGGTGTTTAACTGGATGATAATAACCGCAGGTAGCGGCACTTGAAACTTATCCACATATCCACAAGCCCTACTATTAATACTATTTACATAACTTAATAAATATAAATGTATTTGGTAACTTGAATTGGTATCCATAATCTTGTACAATCATTTTGAATGATTATTGAAGCCTCGTCATAAAATGAAAGCGAGAGTAACAATGGATATCATCAAAGTTTCTGCGAACTCCCGAACATCAGCTGTTGCCGGCGCTATTGCCGGCGTTATCAGAGAGCACAAACACGCTGAAGTACAGGCGATCGGTGCCGGAGCAGTAAACCAATCAATAAAAGCCATGGTTCTGGCAAAAGGTTACCTGGACGGTGATGGAATTAATATCGTTTGCGTACCAGAGTTTGTTGATGTAGATATTGATGGAAAGGTACGCACTGCCATTAAACTGGTGGTAGAACCGCGATAATTAATTATAGTATCGTGCTGTTTTTTGGCCGGGAAAAATGTTCTCGGTTCTTTTTGTTGAGATACAACATAATAAAGAAGGCGGTATTTTTTTTTGCTTTTTTCCGGAAAATTTTCCATGGATATGTTGACAAAATTACGGCGTGTTTTTACCGTAATGATGATGTTTATCATTTTTATTATAATTATTTGTATTAATCAGGCAGCCAGGGCGGGTTCAAGTACTACTAATAAGCAGGAAATTATTACAGAAACAGAAACTGCTACAAGCGCAGATCTGACTGCTACTTCAGCAGCACTCACTCTGGAGTACAAATCACCAACCCCAACTGCTACTTCGTATGGTTCAAAATCGATCGTAATCAACGAAGTTGGCTGGATGGGCACCTACGCGAGCAGTCAAAATGAATGGATAGAGCTGTACAACACCGGACCAAATCAAATAAACCTGGCGGGATGGAAAATTAGATTTGATAAAACAAATTATGAGTTGACACTCAGCGGGAAAATTGATGGTTATGGATATTTTTTACTCGGACGTAAAGATGCTGCTAATAGTGATCTTACGGGACCGTTCATAGACATCACCCCTGATTTGTTATATGACACAATCACTACAATGCCGGATACCGGTGATTATTTAATTTTATATGATCCGGCAAGAAATCAAATAGATTCTGCTAATTCAGCAACAACCACCTGGCCTGCAGGTTCTGCAGCTTACTTTTGTTCAATGGAAAGAGTTGGAATTAATTATGCTTCAACTGCGCAATGGGTAACCAATAATGGATCTCATACAAATGGACATGATAAGAAGAATTATGTGATTTGTGGAAGTCCAAAAATCGCCAATTACAATGTAACCCCAACCGCCAGTAAAACTGCAACAAAAACTATCACGCCGATTCCACCTTATAGAACCCCAACGAAAACCCCTACGCCTAAGAAGAGCCTTACTCCCACCATTAACCCTAATGCTACACCCATACCTTTTGTGTATCTGAATGAATTTCTCCCGCAGCCTCGTTTTGATTGGAACGGTGACGGGAAAATAAACGAGGGAGATTCTTTTATTGAGATTGTGAATATTGGAAGTAAAACAGTCTCCCTTACAGGCTGGAGCCTGGATGATGATATAGGAGATTCTACTCCTTATAAATTTGACGCGTTAACGATAGAAGCTGGTGCCCATGTTACATTCTTTGCTTCTAAGACCGGTATTTCATTAAGTACTGGTGGTGATACCGTCCGCCTGATAAAATCCAACGGTTCGATCGCAGATGCTTTTACGTATCCCATTGTGAAGGTTCCGAACCAAAGCTGGTGCCGTATTAAGGATGGAAATGGTTCCTGGCAGTTTGGATGTATGCCAACGATCAACGGGGTTAATAAATTAGCACAAACAACCATATTGGGAAAACAGGATGAACCTATTATTTGCTTAAAGAACTTTATGCCCTTAATTCTCCAGCAGGCGGAATGTGACGTAAATGGACAAACGGCCTGGGGCTCAATTTTATGGACTCCCAGTCTTTTATATCCAAAATTTATTGATGCCGGTATAGAGTATTACATCATTGAGTAAGCATATGGATCTTGTCTTAAAATAATATCGGGAATTTTCATCTTGTCCAAAATTAATCCCCCCATTAATAAAAACTCGTTCTTTGAAATTTTGTTCCTAATTTTGATTTTATTAGGATTCGTTTTAACCGGAATATCCACGCTGACCCGTGGTCATGTTTGGCTGGATGATTTTGCCGGGTATGTAATGCAGGCGAAAAGTATTATTAATGGGGATATGGCAGATTTCATTTCTCACAATTCTTTTACCATTAATAATTCTGCCTACCCTCCGGGTCCAATCGCTTATCCATGGGGCTTTCCGCTGCTGCTCGTTCCTGTATATGTATTCTTTGGAAATAATCCCATTGCTTTCAAATTAGTTAATATTGCTGCATATACCCTGTTTTTAATTTTCACATATTTACTGTCAAAAACGAGATTAAAGGGGACGGACTCTCTAATTTTGACAGCTGTTTTTGCTTTTTTACCCGTAATGTTGAAAGCCAATGATTATATTATTTCAGATCTGCCTTTTTTAGCAGCTTCCATTCTGGCAGTTTATCTTATTGATCAATTAAAAACAAATGTAATATATTTACTATTCACAGGGTTATCCATTTTTTTAGCATTTTTTATAAGAGTGAATGGAATATTATTATTTGTTCCGCTGATTATTTTTATAATTTTTGAAAAAAAGCTTACCTGGAAAAATAAGATATCTATTGGAATAATCCCTTTTTTGTCTTTTTTGATTATATTTTTAATTCAAATAGTTATTTTTCCAGGTGGACAGAGTTCTTATTTCACTCATTTTTCATTGCTTTCAATCAACGGTATTTTCCAAAATATTGTTTATTATCTGCTTCTCCCGATCCACTTATTTGATGAATTACCGCTGCCTAATTTTTTGTGGTTATTTGTATGTGTATTTTTTGGGATAGGTTTGTATTTGAGATTTAGAAAAAACATAGCCCTGATCACTTACAGTTTTAGCACTATCATCTTATTTATTTTCTGGCCGGAAAGACAGGGACTGCGTTTTATTTACCCGGTTTTACCCATCATACTCATATTGTCCTTTGAAGGTTTACAGCTCTTTTTTGTAAATATTAAGAATATATGGAATAAATATTTATTATGGGGATTCAGGTCGGTGTGGGTTGCCGTTATAACGATAGCGTTATTTATTTCTTCCTCAAATGCTTATAATAACCTGTTAAATGGTAGAGTTATCAACGGTCCTTATGACAGTTATAGCAGGGAGATGTTTCAATTTATCACAGAAAAAACCCCCGCTGACAGTGTTTATATTTTTATGAGACCGCGAGCTTTTCGTCTTTTTACTGGCAGAGATTCCTTTATGTCAGATCAATGTTCAGGCCTGGTAAAAGGTGATTTTGTTATCCTTCATCAAAAGATGACTGATATGGGTCAGATAGATCCGCAAAAAGTAGCTGCCTGTGATAAGACTATAAAACTAGATGAAGTATTCAGCAGTAAACGTTTTGTGGTGTACCATATTCTTCATTAGTCCTTTATTCATCGTCATTTTCAAGAAAACAAACAGCCCTGCTGTCGTTATCATCCATGATAAGTACCAGGTGTGAATTTGGCGCAAAATCCTTTACATCCATTAATCGCAATGTGGCCAGCATATATTTATCTGGTTTTGAACACCATTCAGCTAGACGGTTAGGGGTTGAGTAAAAGAAATCTCTTCGAAATACAACATCTTTGTCATCAAGATTAATTGCAAGAGGATATATGTTGGCTTCCATCATATCCTGGAAGAAATGAGTTCCAAAAGACGGCTCAGGAGATGTTCCTACTTCTGTTCCAGACAGTTCTATGAGCGACCTAGTATTATAGATATCAGCATAGGCCACATGGACACCCAGGTCCGGGGTTGATGTTCCCCACCGGCCAGGACCAATACAAATAAAGCTTTCATCTTTTAGTGAAACATTAAGCTGACCAATGGTTCGTTCCAGTTTGGTGCGTTCTGCCTGTGATGGCAGACTGAAATAACCTTCATGAGTGACAAATAACACGTAACGGATATTTTTCACCAGCCCGTGCGGCACCATCCTTCGGCTCGAAAATATGATTTCATCTTCAGAAAGATCTGACGGAATATTAACCACTTCCTCTTCAATAATGTGGCTTTGCGGCCGGCACTGCAGCAGGGTGATCATAACCCCGGGCTGAACAGATTGAGGATTGGTCACTTCGACAGTAAATTCTGTATCAACCGGAGAATCATATTCTTTTTCTAACAGTGCAAGAGCCTCACGCATAATTTTTGCAAATTGGGTACGCCTGAGCAGCTCATCAAACGTCACGACCATCGTGTTGATGTCGGCTGTGCTTGTTCGAATTGCTGTTAAATAATCCCCTTCATCCACCTGGGCAATATAACGCAGCGCAGGATAACGCGGGTTTAGAACTTTTTCAATAGGTAGGGAAACAAGCTGGTTTTTATCCATATCGATTACATCAACAAACAATTGGGAATAACGCCGGATCAATTTCGTTGAAGCGGCAGGATGTAACAAAGGGTGACTGAGCGCTACCAGCCTCGGATGATCATTCCCAATTGTATCGACAGCCCGGGTACCCAATCCCCACACGAGCCGCAAAAAACCAGCCTCACGTTTAATTTGAGGTGACCAGCGGTAAAGATTCCTGCTGAAAGCCACACCTGCACCGTGAGGAAGAAAGTAACGTCCATACTCCTCTCCCTGCACCGGCTGGATTAATACAGCCACCCTTTCGTCATAGTCTTCCAATCCTTTATGATGACGATAAAGCAGGGCATTCGGGTTAAGTGCTGAAGCATAGATCCTGGCGATTGCATTTGTAAATGCTTCAAGATTTTCTTCCGGTGTTCCCTGGTTGGGGCAGAAAAAGCTGTCATACTTTCCGGCAAAAGATGTACCGAAATTATCCTCAAGCAAACTGGACGAACGGCAAATAAATGGCTGCCCGTCAAATTCAGCTAATACAGCCCTTAATCTATCCAGGATATCCCGGGGAAACTTTCCGCTTGTGAATTCATTGATGATCGTTTGATATTCAGCCCGAATCTGCGCCTCCGGTTTGTATTTTTGGTCGGCCCAATGGATCAACCCATTCGCAGATAGAAATGTGTAAAAAACATCCGATGCCAAAAAATAGGACTCGGGAAGCCTGATACTGGTTTTCACATAATCCGGTGCTTCTTCACTTAAAATGCGGTAAGCCAGCATCATCCCCGCTGCTTTCCCGCCGATCTTGCCATAACCGATTTTGTGTTGCCGGATCGCCTTAAGATCTTCAACATTAAACCAGCGCCTGGCAATTTTTAGGTATGCCAGGTGATCACTGATCATCGTCCGGATCAAAACAACTTTGATTTCCTGCAGGCGGGCTTCAAGATGTTTACGTTTTTCAATCGGCATTCGTTCGATCATTTCAGCCTGATCAAATAACATTTCTTGAGGTGCAAGCTCCGGATTAAATGTCACCATATTTGGAACTTCCCCGCGTTCCCCAACGGTATCCCGTACAATATTTTCAAATTCTTCGTATGGAAGGTTATATGCAAAATAAAAATCTGTCAGGGCATCACGGTTTCTTTCCCTGCGCATTTCCCAAATCTCGAACGATTCTTCTCCGAACGGGTCATGCAGACCTTCGCGTATTTGTGACTCAACAGATTTTTTCCACACTTCTCCTTCAAAAGAATCCGCAAGAATGATCCCTCGTGAAAATAATGCGGCACGCATTTTCTCCCTGATACGTGTTGCAAGAATCGGGTATTGAGTTAATGCCAGGTATATATTGAGTACACGGTCGGCGGAAGGATTTTGGAGGGC
>CAZBRI010000009.1:0-19019 GCA_964494055.1 uncultured Anaerolinea sp. | reverse complement strand
GAGTGCCTGGTCCGTTACACCTGCGGACTGTTCATCCCCCCAGACGGCGGAAACAAGCTCAGGCCGGGTGACAACCTCCCCGCTGTTTTGATAAAGCACCCAAAGAAGCTGAAATTGCTGTGCAGAAAGAGATGGATTGAGCTGCATTTTGTTGACCCAAACCTGCCTTGACCGCATATCCAGCATAATTCGGTCGCTGCCATTCTGTACAGCTTCCAGGGGCATGGTTGCATCAGAATTTAAAAACTGGAATTCCTGGGCCAGGGCGATCTGTAATGTATCCCCATCCTGTAAAACAACCTGTGAGGTGAGCTTTGTCCCGTTGTAATGGGTGCCGTTCTTACTGCCAAGATCTTCCAGGATAACACCGCTCGAACCAGGCGTAAGCCTGGCATGGTAGCGTGAAACCTGCCTATCAGGGATGACAAGATCGCAGCCGGCTTCACGACCCATGACAATTGGCCGGTCTAAAATCCAGCGTTCACCCTTCAGTGGGCCGTTCAGTGCAGTTAAGATTGGAGCGTCTTTTTGGTCCATTTCTTGTTCCATAGGGTCATTTTATCATTTATATAAAACAGGTCAGGCGAAATGTTCACCTGTGTACGTTATAATATAGCAGATAATAATATTTCTGTGCATATAACGCCGAATTATAATTGCATAGATGACTTCCCGGATGCCTGATTTCAGGAAAAGTTTTGATTTAACAAGGAGTCTCTTTAATGCCAATCCCGCTCAAAACGGGGGAGGTTCTGCGTGAACGATACCGCGTACAAGAACGCATCGGCC
The DNA here is from genome assembly GCA_964494055.1 of uncultured Anaerolinea sp. Classification (GTDB taxonomy): domain Bacteria; phylum Chloroflexota; class Anaerolineae; order Anaerolineales; family Villigracilaceae; genus UBA5195. The sequence goes on along the minus strand of CAZBRI010000009.1, from coordinate 18,230 downwards.
AGGGCGGGATGGGTAATATTTACCAGGCTGATGATCTGCGTCTCGAGGGACGTATTTGTGCGATCAAAGAAGTTGAACACGACCAGAACCTGCCGGAAAAAGTTTTGCGCGAAGCCCGCGATCAATTTCTTCGCGAGGCTACTGTTCTTGCACGCCTGGACCACCCCAACCTTCCAAAAGTGTCTGATTTTTTTTCAATCGGACAACGGGATTACCTGGTCATGGATTATGTGCCGGGCAAAGACCTGCGTGCAATGATCCTGGATGCGAAATCCCATAACTCCTTTCTCGATGAACGCGATGTGCTGGACTGGATAGCCCAGCTTTCTGATGCGCTGACTTATCTGCACAGGCAGGTACCTCCAATTGTTCACAGGGATATCAAACCCTCAAACTTAAAGATTACACCTGACGGCCTGATCAAACTGGTGGACTTTGGCCTGGTAAAAGTACTGGCTCCCGATGAAGAAACGATTACCATCATCCAAGGTCAGGGCACATTGCTTTACACTCCGCTGGAACAATACGGCGGGTCTGAGAACCATACGGATGTCCGTTCAGATATCTACGCTTTTGGGGCAACCCTGTATCACCTGTTAACCTGCCAGCCTCCCCTGGATGCGAGGCAGCGATTCCTGCTGCCAGAAAACCAGCCAACCCCGCGAAAAATAAATCCTGCCATCAGCGTCCGGACGGAGAAGGCCATTCTTTGGGCGACTGAAATACACCCTGACCAGAGGCCGGATTCGATCGAAACGCTGCGAAGATATTTATTTGGCACCAAAGAGCTTCCATCCAGACCGATGACCAGGCCAACAAGGGTTAGGACCCTGAATATTTTGCTTTCACCCCCGGAGAGTTTCATTTTTGGGATAACAGCGGTGCTACTGCTGTTGAGTTTGATCACCACTTTCGGCCGCTAAACGCCAGAACCAGCCGACACCGAAACCAACAGCCTGTCCTGTCAGGACGGCCTGCAGGAAGGCGGGCAGTCCCCGTCCATCCAACCATAAATCCCCCCATGGAAAACCCAGCGCTAGGTAATTGTAAGCAATCAGTCCGCCGGCCAGAACCAGCAGCGACCACCTGATTGCCCATCTTGTATCCACGATCTGACTGGCCAGCCAAAAAGTGAGACCCATTCCGGCTGCCATAGCCAGTATGATAACAAGCCAGCCAAAAAAAGTGGGATAACCTTTCACTGTAATCAACGGCGATGTTTCGACAACCGGTGTCGGAGCTATTGCAGTCGGGCTTGGCACCGGGGTGGCCGCGATAGAGGTGGGGGTAATGATAATGATCGTTGCCCCTTCCTTGGTGACATCCAGCTGTATGGTATCAGAGACCCTGGCGGGTTCACTGCTGGCACGTATCTCGATTAAACCCGGGCGGTCGAGCCGGAAAGCAGCCACTGCCACGCCCTGACTTGTAACAGCTTCCACCTGTTGGAATGACCCGGTTTCACCCTGTGATAGAGAAAACCGTACAGGGGTGCCATCCGGCACCTGTCTCTGGTTATGATCAACTATCAATCCGGTTCTGAGCGAGATTGTATCTCCCACCCTGAAAGATGGTGCCAGGGTTGGTTCCGGCGTCAAGGTCACATCTTGCGGCTGTTTTGTGCCTGTTTCATTTATAGGGGTTTTTGTTTCACCCGGTATGACCGGTACATCTACATTAAGAGATATCACCTGGTTTGGATCAGGTGTCGTTGCTGAAATCAAATCATATCCCATCCCTGGTACTGATACGGGTAAGGATCCGCCGGGTGTGATCTCCTGGAATAATAAACGCGCGGCTACATTTACAAACTGATCTGAAGATGAGTACATCCCATAGTACGCGGTTAATTTTGAAATATCGGTAGCATCCAGGTAATAAGGCGCGCTGAATGAAAATAAGATCACCTTTTTATTGGTCAGCAGGCTTTGTTTTTCGGTAAGGAACCTTCGCAGCGTATTTATTTGCGCAGATCCTTCCGGCAGGTCCATGGTGGAAATAACAATCCAGCTTGAGCGGCCTAACGAATCCAGCAGATCCGGCGTGGGTGATTTATCATCCAATAATAGATTCAGATCATCAAATGAAAAAGACGACAGGTGGCTAGGTGTAACAAGCCCGCTGGCCGATGGACCATATAATCGTTGAACGGTACTGTGCAAGGAATCAAGGGCTAGAATCGGCTTATCCGGGCAGATACTGCATTGCCGGGTAATTCGAACATCCGTCAAAAAGACCATGTAATCATATAGATTAGGCGGCTCAGGTATTACTGTTTTCAAATCTGCCGCACCGGGGCTGATCAATGAAGATGACTGCCGGGCGATATTAAAAATTTGATCACTTTCATTTTCGATATTGCTTGGGAGCAGCCCGGCAGGTTTAATATGGGACCAATCGAAAGTACCGTACAAGCGAAATTTCTCGTTCAGAATCCGTAATACAGATTCGTCAACCCTGCTGGCGAATGCTGAATCCTCCCTGTAACGCTGGGCAAAAAATTCAAGTGTGCGCGTAACACTCGTGTAATTATCAGGTGCATCTGATGAGATAATATCTCCCAGGTAAAGTACATCATTCCCTGCAAGGAATGCATCACGGGCAACCAGCTTTGATGAAAAACTTTTAAGGTCAGGATCATAGAAACGCCGGACACCCTGAGTACCAAGGTTGTCACTGATGATCAAGCCGCCTTTTTGACGCCAGCCTGCAAATGGTTCAAGTGACATCACCTGACCCAATGCCTGTTGATCAAAACTGATCGGCCTGGTTGTTGCCCGAATATTTCCCTGAAAACCCTGGTAACGGATATGTGATACCAGGAGGCCATCAACAGTCGTGAGGGGATCTTCTGTATTTCCGGTCACAGCCATAAAAGGTGCCAGTTCGATTGATTTTAATTCCTCCAGGGACCGGCGTATCGTCGGTATTTCCTGGTTAGCCGGGCGGTCTGAGCCTCCCCGGCCCGGGAAGTGTTTGGCAATCACAGCCAGGCGGCCTTCAGCACCCTGGTGTAAACCGGATAAATATGACCGGCCCATCTCACTGACCCAGTATGGATCTCCGCCGAAAACCCGGGTGGTCATATCCACACTGATCGCAGGGTCTGCCAGGGAGAGAACATCCAGGGATAAACCAAAATAAAGATTAAAACCGAGGTCCGCCAGCTGCCTGCCCATGATTTTGCCGGCAGTTTCTGACAGGCTCCGGTCCCAGGCAGCCCCAATCGCCATTTCACTCGGGATGGGGGTTAATCCAGATAATATCTGATCATTTGGCGCTCCGCCGCCTTCCTGGGATATTCCAATATAGAGGGGAATATACGAAGATAACTGTCCGGCTGCGGCGTTTGCTCTTGATCCGATAAATTCAGCCTGCTGCAGATCAGTTATTAATTGGGAAGCCGCCTGTGTTGTATTTTCAGCTGAGAAATTATCATTAGCCGATGTCAACACCACCCCGCCGACATGCTGGTTGACGATCAGATCATAAATTTGAGATTTTTCACTGACATCCGTCCCATTAAAACTGACCAGGAACAATTGGCCGATTTTTTCTTCAGGTGTCAGATTATTTAATAACCTGCCGGCAGGATCATCAGTCTGGGCTGAAACGCCATTAATATTCAAAGCACCAGCCAGCAAGCTGGAAATGATTAAGATAAATAAGAACTGCCTGGTTATTTTCCCGGGAGTCAATCGATATATTTTTAAATCGATTGACCGGTGAAATAAATTCCACCTATTCTGCTTATTGCGGTTTCCAGCGGCAGTTTTATAAGTTAACATCAACAATGAGCCAGGATTTATTTAAAATTTTCCAGTGCCAAAATGGGGTCATCTGTAAATATGCCATCAACACCCATCGAACGTAACTTCCGCATATCCGCGGGATCATTCACCGTCCACACATGGACCCGGCGGCCTGCTTTATGCAGTCTTGACACCATCGCCCCGGTCACATCCGTCACGTATGGATGGTCAGCATCAAATTTGAACATATATGAAACGACTCTCTGATGCCAGCCCTGATTTCCATCCAGGATAAGCAATCCAATCGGAACTTCTGGAAGGAGTTTTCTGGCAGATAATAAATTGGTGAAATAAAAAGAAGAGAACATGATCCGGTTCTGCAGATTATGTTTTTTTACGATCTGAGCAACATACATTACTAAACCATCCATTGGTGTTGCATAATTTGTTAATTCAATATTGATTAGTACCCTTTTCCCGACTGCTTCAAGGACATCATTAAGAAGTGGAATAGGCTCACCGCTGAATTTTTCGGATTTCCACGATCCGGCATCAAGTTCTTTTAACTCAGCGTAGGACTGTTTTGTAACCTGCCCCGTCCCGTTTGTTGTACGATCCAGTGTTTGATCATGCAGGATAACAACCTGTTTATCAGTTGTCAGCTTAACGTCAAATTCGATCGCCTTTGCGCCTTGATCAGCAGCCAGTTCAAAGGCAGCCAGGGTATTTTCGGGGGCATAGGCAGAAGCACCGCGATGTGCAAATATTGTGGGTACTGAAAAATTCGAAAACATAATTGGTAACCGCTATTTAGGTATTCAGCGGCTTACTCCTCATTTAGATTTCAACAAAATATGACTGAGCCGCAAGGTCAATCAATTCCTTGCTCATATCCGGTTCCAGCCCTCGATATCGTGCAATATCCAGTATCTGATCACATAGATCCCGGGGATGCGACGCCCTCAATTTACGATTTTTTTTGATATACCATTCCTGCAGTAAATAAGCGAGAGCCTGATCATTATAATTTATCCCTTTTGCCTGCGCGACCTGCATAAAGATCTGCCTGAATTCATCGAAAGTAGGATCGCCAATTTCGATTTTATGCCGCAGACGCCTTAAAAACGCCTCATCAACAAGATCACGCGGCGGCAGATTGGTCGAAAAAACCACAAGGACATCAAAAGGAATTTCGATTTTTCGCCCTGTATGAAGGGTTAAAAAGTCAACGCGGTTTTCGAGGGGTACAATCCAGCGGTTCAAAAGGTCGCGGGGACGGACTTGCTGCCTGCCAAAGTCATCGATCAGGAGAATACCGCCATTTGCCTTAACCTGGAAAGGGGCTTCATAAAACCGTGATGATTCATTGTAAACAAGATCCAGTCCTGCAAGAGTCAATTCTCCGCCGACAACAATAAATGGGCGGCGTATACGGATCCAGCGCGGGTCTTTCCGGGAACCGGTTCTCAACGTACCGGAAGGATCATTGGCCGGATCTTCTTCCGGTGCAAGCTGGTGATTGACAGAGTCATACAGCTTGATTACCTGCCCATCCACAAAAATAGCATACGGGATGTACATTTCCTGCTGCAGCGCCATCGATCCAAAAGCCCGCGCAACGCTTGTCTTCCCGTTTCCGGGAGGTCCGTATAAGAAAATCGATGTGCCGGAATTCAATGCTGGGCCAAGCTGTTCAAAAGTGGCATTAGATAATACCAGCTGAGACAGAAGCTGCCGCATATGCCTCTGGGTGACAGCAACTTTGTGTGCGCTCTGCTTCAGAATCGCATCATTATAGGTCTCGATCGTAACCGGGGCCGGGCCGGCATATTGATTCCTGTCCAATGCCTCGCGGGCGCGTAAAATTCCTGCCCCGGTAATAGCATATTGATATGATCCCTCACCCAGACCGATGGAAGAAGATTTAACTTCCACCAATTTATCCCTTTTTAGTGAATCGAGTATCTGATCTGTGACACCTGAAAAAGGTAAAGCGATCTCTTCCGCTACTTTAAAACCTGTCAGGTAACCCTGAAAATAAAGGATCTTCAATGCCAGATCCTGGAGCCACAATGCACTTAATCCCGTATCTTCCAGGCGAACCACAGGCGGGGGAAGAAAATTTCCCACTGATTGTGTATCCTGTGGGGTTTTTTCAGTTGATTGAATTTTTCCTAACATACTTCCTGCCTTTAATCCGAAAAACGAACCTATTTTTTGGGATCAATCCATTGCCAAACAATCATTTTCATCAGTTATTAATGCCAAACTTCGACTCTGTTAACCAAAAAAGATTATAGCATGACGATCGACACACTAATGCTATGATGAATTTTGCTTTTTAGATCCAAAGCTCACTCGAAAATTTAGCCGGCAGAGAGCTATATTCTTTTAGAGATCAAGGCCGTGATGCCTGCCATCGGAATATTCAAAACTGAAACAAATAGTATTTGTAGAATAAAGATAAATCCAAAAAACATGCTGCCAACATCCGGCAGCGTCCAGCTGACAAGCAGCCCATTAACTGCCAGGCTCCAGACAGCGGGTAAAGCCAAAACATAGACCAGAGAATATGTCATCCCCAGATGCCATTCAACCGCAGAAGACCGCGGTTCATTCCTGTAATTGAGCAAAAATAGAGAAACCACCCAGGCTGCCAGGTAGGCAGCGCCAGAATACATGGCTGATGTTGTAATCAGATCATTTGAACTTAGTACCGTCGATAATGTGTACGTCCCGCCATTCAACCAGGCATAAAGTGCATGAAAAATCAATAAATAGAGCGCGATTGAGATTAGAATTTTGGCTGTTTTTCGGGATCTTTTTCTAAAGAAGAGAAACGGCGGAATGAGCATGAGCGGTACCAGGACAAGAAATCTGGGTAATCTTTCATTGTTCAGTCTTGTGTTTATTAACCCGTTCAGGGCTGTTTGGTAAACACTGACAGGTTCTTTATCAGCGGGCACGCTTACTTCTGCATTGGGAATATTTATTGCTTTTCCATAAGCGTGGTAAAGTGAATCCTGTTGAGACATTTCAGCCTGCCGGACTGCATCCAGCTGTGATGGGGACAGTGATAACATTTCGGTTAACACCCTGCCCTGGGCTGCAGATGGGATCCCTGCGCCAAGTAAAGTAGTGATCGTAGGAGCGATATCCACCTGGTGAATGTCACCATAAAAGCCCTGTTTAACCCCTGCACCAGCCATGATGAATGGTTGAAGTAAAACAACCGGATCCTGGCCCCCATGCCCGCCTGCGTCGATCTGGCCATGGTCGCTGTATATCAAAACAGTATCCTGTGTCAGATCCAATGTTGAAACAACTTCACGTAAAAGATCATCCGCACGCCGGGCTGCTTCATTCCAACGCGGGTCCCGCGGACCACCTTCATTATGTCCTGCATCATCTACCTGAACCATGTATGTAAAAACAAGGTCATAGTTCCCGGTTTTTATAAATTGTACGGCTGAAGTGATATTCTGCTGATCAGCAGCCGGGGTTTCTTCAACGGTCCAGGCTGTTCCATCCAGGGCAGATGGCGGGATTAAGTATTGATAGTTAATATTTGCAGCAGCAGCTGTTTTCAGACCGGCAGCATGGATTGATGAAAAAATATTATCCTGTGTCCAAATCCGGTATTCTTCAACGGAAGTCGGGTTCATTGCGGGGCCATCAGATAGTTCAGGCCAGGCACCTATTGCAAGAACAGACCAGCCGGGTGCAGAATATGAAGGCAGCCCTGAGTGTGTCACTGCCGAAGCGCCTTGCTCACGGAGTGAATTCAGGAATGGCATGACCTCTTTATTTGATGCAGTATCAACCCGCAAACCATCAACCAGAATGGGGACAACCCTTCTTGTTAACCTGGTACCCAAAAGTTTAGAAACAGGAAGAGAAACATCAGCAATCGGAGACCGGTACGCATACAACGAATCCATCAAATTTGTCGCCCAAAAATAACAAAAAACAGCAATTAATAATGAGAATAAAATGCCTATAAAAATCACTAAATATTTTTTCATAGATCTCCGGAGTGTGCATGAATTTCAATGTAGAAAAGATTATATTTATCATTCGACTTTATTTATTCTATCAATTTTTAGGACATTCTTCTACAGAAATATATTTTTCTCTTGACAAATAAAAAAAAATAATGGATAATATTGCTAATAACGACTTATTAAGTCGTATATAACAGCATGAAATTATCAAAAAAATCTGATTACGCCCTGAGAGTCCTGATGACGCTTGTCGAACATTTCGGCAGTGCGCCAATTTCCATTTCGCAGCTTGCCAGGCTAAATGGTGTTCCCAAGCGATTCCTGGAGCACATCATGCTTGACCTGAAATCACAGGGCTGGGTTTCCAGCCTGCCAGGCAAATCCGGCGGTTATTTTCTTTCCAGGCGCCCGGAAGAGATTCGAATGGGACAGGTAATCCGCTATTTTGATAACCTGATCGCACCAATCAGTTGTGTTTCGATCAATCAATATGAATATTGCAGCCAGGAAGCAGTGTGCAGGTTCAGGCGTGTCTTCCTCGATGTACGAAATAACACAGCAAAATTAATGGACGACACAACACTCGCATCGGCTTATGCTGGGAAACCAGTTCAGCACCAGGAAATTTTCGACGAATTACTTATTGGCGGCGCCGGTATTTAGCGCTTACTTTTGACAAAAAAAAAAGCGCCTGACGGCGCATATATTTTTGCCTTTTATATACGACTTATTCGATCGTTATTCAACTAAGGAGATAATATGAAAATCGCAAACAATGTCACAGATCTGATCGGTAATACCCCGCTGGTTCGATTGAACCGCGTCACCGGGGATTCAAAAGCAGAGATCGTTGCCAAACTTGAGTTTTTCAATCCCGCGAAAAGTGTCAAGGACCGTATTGGTTTTTCCATGATCGATTCAGCAGAAAAAGCAGGTGTGCTGACAAAGAATAAAACGATCATAGAACCAACCAGCGGTAACACAGGTATTGCGCTGGCAATGGTTGCCGCAGCAAAAGGCTACAAAATCACGCTATTTATGCCGGAAACCATGTCAAAGGAACGCAGGATGCTTTTGCGGGCTTACGGGGCAGAATTAGTGCTAACTCCCGGACCTGAAGGCATGGGAGGAGCCATTAAACGCGCTGAAGAACTTGCAGGATCCGAGCCCGAATTATATTTTCTTCCCCAGCAGTTTAAAAATCCTGCAAACCCTGAAATCCATCGTCAGACAACTGCCGAAGAAATATGGCGGGATACGGATGGGAAAATTGACTTCCTCGTTTCGGGAGTGGGCACCGGCGGCACAATTACCGGCATCAGCGAAGTCATCAAATCGCGGAAGCCAACTTTTAAAGCGATCGCCGTTGAACCGGATGCATCCCCAGTTCTTTCCGGCGGTGCAAAAGGGCCTCATCCGATTCAGGGTATCGGGGCCGGGTTTGTTCCGGATGTATTGAATACTAAAATTTATGACGAAGTTATCCGTGTTCCCAATGAAGCAGCACTCGATACCGCCCGCCGTATGGCAAAGGAAGAGGGTCTGCTGGTTGGGATTTCATCCGGTGCAGCCACCTGGGCAGCCATTGAGGTTGGCAAACGGGCAGAAAATGCAGGGAAACTGATGGTTGTGATCATTCCTTCCTTCGGAGAACGTTATCTGAGCACGGTCCTTTATCAACACCTGGCAGATTAGTCCTGACAAAATTTTCCAGAATTCACAATTTTTATTAATTATTCCTGTAAGTCTTGATTTTTTGCCTCTGTTTAAAAATTTTCACACATACTTCAATTGGAGAACCCTTGATGAGCAACAATACCCACAAATTTGGCTTTGAAACCCGGCAGCTGCATGCAGGTTATTCACCTGACCCTACGACTGGCAGCAGGGCTGTTCCGCTTTACCAAACTACCAGCTACCAATTCAGGAACACGGACCATGCTGCCAATCTCTTTGCTTTAAAAGAGCTTGGCAACATATACACCCGGTTGATGAATCCAACAACCGATGTACTTGAGCAGCGAATTGCTGACCTTGAAGGCGGTGTAGGGGCTGTTGCTGCCAGCAGCGGGCATGCTGCCCAGGCCCAGGCAATCTTCACGCTGCTCGGTGCCGGGGATCATATCGTTTCATCCAGCCGTTTATATGGCGGGACTTACAATCAATTTAATTACACCCTCAGAAAACTTGGCGTAGAGGTCACATTTGTTGATCCGACAAATTCTAAAAACTTTGAGACGGCCATTCGGCCCAACACAAAGCTGATTTACGGTGAAACGCTTGGAAATCCTGATATTTCAGTCTTCCCTTTTGAAGAAGCTGCCGCGATTGCAGCGAAACATAAGATCGTCCTGATGATCGATAATACGTTTGCAACCCCTTACCTGTTCCGTCCGTTCGAATGGGGCGCAAATGTAATTACACACAGTACAACAAAGTTCATAGGCGGTCATGGAACAAGCATCGGCGGAATTGTTGTTGATGGCGGGAATTTTGATTACACTAGCGGACGCTATCCGGGTTTTACAGAACCAGATCCATCCTATCACGGTCTGGTTTATTCAAGCCTGCTCGGAGCAGGGCTGCCTCCGTTTGCCATAAAATTACGCGTTCAGGTTCTTCGGGATCTTGGAGCTTCCCAATCACCGTTCAACAGCTGGACCACCATCCAGGGCATTGAGACTTTGTCGATACGAATGGAAAGACATGTGCAAAATGCCCAGGCTGCAGCTGAATTCCTGGAAAAACATCCAAAGGTCAGCTGGGTTAAATATCCTGGTCTGAAGAGTCACCCTGACCACGATAGAGCAAAACGTTACCTGCCAAAGGGAGCTGGAGCTATTCTTGGCTTTGGAATCAAGGGCGGTGCTGAAGCTGGTCGAAAATTCATCGAGCACCTGCAATTATTCAGCCACCTGGCAAATGTTGGCGATGCCAAATCCCTGGCAATTCACCCTGCCACCACAACTCACAGTCAGTTGAACGCTGAAGAACAGGCAAGTGCCGGTGTCAGCCCCGATTTCATCCGTTTAAGCATTGGTATCGAAAACATTGATGATATTTTATGGGATCTTGACCAGGCGTTAAAGGCCTGAGTTTATATATTCCTGGAACAGAAATTCTGCTGAAAATAAAACGGGTGAAAATGGCAATCAATGTTTTCATCCGTTTTTCATTTATTTTGGTAAAAAAATTGAGCCATCATTGAATTGAGAAATTAGCAAGGCTAATTGATAGTATCTGTTTTTTCCGATACGGGTTAGTATATAATTAGTTTGCTCGGATAGCATTTTTCCCTAAATTTTCATTTAAACGGAGACTAGAAAAAATGAAGAATTACCGGTATTTTTCTTTTATCGCGGTGATCGCCATAATCAGCATGTTGATTACCGCCTGCGGACAGGCTGCCACCCCTGCCCCAGTCAGCGCGCCAGAAGCTGCCCAGCCGGCAGCTACCGGAGCTCCGGCAGCAACCGAAGCACCTGCTGCTGCCCCAACCGTTGATATCAATGGCGGTGTCCTTACCATCGGCATGGGTTCTGAACCAGAAACACTGGACCCGGGTGATGCAGTTTATGTTCAGGAACAATTTGTCCTGATTTCCCTCTTCGATTCACTGCTTTCAATGGGACCGGATGCCAGCCTGCACCCCGGACTTGCCCTCTCATGGCAGCCCAATGCTGATTTCACTGAGTTTGCTTTTAAACTCCGCCAGGATGTAAAATTCCACGACGGAACTCTTTTCACTGGCTCAGCTGTAAAAGCGAGTTTTGACCATATCGTCAGCGCAGATGTACTGGAATCAGGCGGAAAGACACTGCTGGTTGATCACAAGTACACTGAGACAGTGGTTACTGATGATTACAATGTCACCGTTAAGTTTGCTGCCTCCTACCCAACATTCCTGCGTGATGCTGCCCGTCAATGGCTGAGCATCTCGTCGCCAGCCGCTTTGACGAAATATGGAAAAGACTACGGCAGAAACCCTGTCGGAACCGGTCCATTTAAATTTGTAAAATGGGATGCTCAATCACAGATCGTCCTTGAGCGCAATCCAGATTACAACTGGGCTCCAGAATTTGCAGCCCACCAGGGTCCTGCTTACCTGGACCAGGTCGTCTTCCGTATCCTGCCAGAAGCCGCCACCCGTATGACAGCCATGCAAACCGGTGAGCTCCAGATGGTCAGTGATCCCCCCTCACTCGACGCAATTCAGATGTCACAGGATGGGAAAGCTGTTTTAAAGGCATTTGCCCAGCCGGGTATCCCAGCCATCATGATGATCAATTCTGAAGCTGAGCCGACCAATGATCTGAATGTCCGCAAAGCCATGATCCTTTCGATCAACCAGGATGAGCTTGCCAAAACAGCCTTTAAAGACCTCGGCATTCCTTCTTACTCAGTCCTTTCACCCACCACGTGGTCTTACGACGAAAAATCTGCCAGCTTATACCGTTTCAACCTGGAAGAAGCCGGCAAACTGCTGGATGAATCCGGCTGGAAAGATACCAATGGCGATGGCATCCGTGAAAAAGACGGCAAGAACCTGACCCTGGATTACATCACATCCCCAACCTGGGAAGAAGCCTTCAATGAGCTGCTCTCCGGTTACCTGCAAAAAGCCGGCTTTGAAGTAAAAATGCGAGCCATGGATGATGCCGGAATAGCATCTGAAGCAGCTGCTGGAAAGTACAGCTTCTTATACATGTACTGGACCCGCGCTGATCCTTCTCCATTGAGAATATTATTCCACTCATCCAATATCAACGGAGGTTCTGCTTATACCCGCTTCAAAAATGATGAGCTGGATAAAGTCCTTGCAGATGGCGATACACAAACCGATGAAAACATCCGGAAACAGGATTACGTCACAGCACAGAAGATCATTATGGAAAACGCGCTTGTATTACCGCTTTTCACGGTCAATACTGTTTACCTGATGTCCGACTCAGTTCAAAATTTCTCATTTGATCTTGAAGGTTACCCCTGGATCTATGATATTTCCATGGCCAAGTAAGCCGTAACAAACGGCCAAAGGAATCATGGTCACTTACCTGATCAGGCGAATTTTTACATCGGTTTTAGTCCTTTTTGGCATCTCGGTGCTGGTTTTTTCGATCATTCACCTTGTGCCGGGAGATGCAGTTTCTGCCATACTCGGCCGCCAAAAAATTAATGCCGCAACAGTAGCCCAGCTGCGAGAGCAGCTGGGCTTAAATGATCCCATCCCTGTGCAATACTGGCATTATCTTGAAAAAGCATTGCACGGGGACCTCGGTGAATCAATCCGGAATTATGTTCCTGTTTCAAAAGCTATTACCGAACAGCTGCCAAGCACCATCATGCTCGCACTTTCTGCCCTTGTGCTGGCGCTGGTCACCGGTTTTATACTTGGCATGGCTGCCGCATTAAATCACGGAAGCTGGCTGGATACCCTCGCGATGGGATTATCTGTCAGCGGACTATCAATTCCAACTTTTTGGCTGGGATTGTTACTGATCATTTTATTTTCTGTGAATCTTGGCTGGCTGCCAAGCATTTCCACCGGTTCCGGTCTGGCAGCATTGGTTTTGCCCGCCCTGACCCTCGGGCTGCCGGAAGCCTCTGTAGTCGCAAGAATGGTTCGTGCCAGCATGCTGGATGTTCTTGGAAAGGAATATATAACATCTGCAAGGGCCAAAGGGGTGCAGGAATCCATGGTTATTTTGAAACATGCCCTGCGCAATGCCTTGATACCGGTCGTAACTTTTGTAGGGCTTCAGATGGCTTACCTGCTTGGCGGGTCAACTATCGTTGAAACAATGTTTGCCCGGCAGGGAATCGGCCGGTTGGCAGTTCAGGCAATTTCAAATCGAGACTATCCGATGGTACAGGGTGTCGTACTGGTCACAGCAGTGATTTACGTGATCATCAATACCATTACTGACATCACCTATACTGTCTTAAATCCAAAAATACGGCTTAAATGACAGAACAAACTAAAAAACCAGTCTTTCAAATGGATTCTCCCGGCATCCGGCTGCTCCGTCAGACATTCCGTAATAAGAGTGCGCAGACAGGCAGTCTTTTGTTAGCGATTTTAATTATTGCATGCCTGTCAGCCCCCTTACTAACAAATAAAGATCCAAACGCTATAGACCCATCTCAAACTTTACAGCCGCCCAGTTTGAAATACCTGATGGGAACAGACGGCATCGGTCGTGATACTTTTGCCAGGTTCCTGTACGGCGGGCAGCTGTCACTGCGTGTGGGTCTGATCGCCATCGCCATCGGTGCTGTATTCGGCATTACCCTTGGGATGATCTCCGGTTATTTCGGCGGCTGGCTGGATGCATTCATCTCCTGGGTGACGGATATCCTGCTCGCATTTCCAGATCTATTACTGGCGCTGGCAATCCTAGCCATCCTGGGCCCTGGAATCATCAATGCCATGGTGGCTGTCGGGATTTCATTTATCCCATCCTTCATGCGGCTTACGCGCAGCAGTGTGCTAACAATCCGCGAGATGAGCTATGTGGAAGCGACCAAAGCCCTGGGCGGATCTGATTTTCAGATCATGATCCATCATATCCTGCCAAACGCCATGCGCACCCTGCTGGTCCTGGTGACGCTCGGGATCGGTTCTTCGATCCTGGCCGGGGCTGCCCTGAGTTTTCTCGGCTTAGGGGCACAGCCCCCAACCCCTGAATGGGGCGCCATGCTCAATGCCGGTCAAAAATTTGTCAGGCAGGCCTGGTGGCTGACCGTCTTCCCCGGGCTTGGGATCTTCCTGACCATTCTTTCCATTAACCTTATCGGTGATGCTGTCAGCGATGCTGTTGCCGGCACCCATTACATCCCTTCATCCAAGAATCAATAATTATTTTCCCCCGGTAAATCATGACTCAAAAAGCCCAATTTATTATTTACAATGCGAATGTTTTTACTGCAGGTCAGTCAGCGGCTAAGGTAGAGGCTGCCGCCATTCTGGGGAACAGAATACTCAGAATAGGCAGCAATGAAGACTGCCTGGCGCTGCGAGGACCCGGAACCCGCGTCATCGATGCCGGCGGAAGAACCCTCATGCCCGGCTTCATTGACAGTCATTTCCACATGGTCTATGGCGCTCTCAACATGGACGGCATGCAGCTTGAACCCGTCACCAATTACCAGGATTTAAGCCGGGTCATCACAGAATATGCAGCAAAACACCCTGATGATCCCTGGCTGCCGGGGACCGGCCTGAGATATATCAACGGACCTGACCATGCGCCGCTCAATCGTCATCACCTTGATGCACTTGTCTCTGACCGGCCGATTTATCTCAACGCTTATGATGGGCACACCTCATGGGCAAATACCCTGGCATTGAAAATGGCAGGCATTTTCCAGGGAGGGGAATGCGGTCCAAACAGCCTGCTTGTAATGGGAGACGATGGGTTTGCCAACGGTGAGATGCGCGAACCGGGTGCTTATCAGCCGGTCAGTGATCTTGTTCCAAAACCGGGTGAAGCTCAAAAAAGAGATCTTCTCCGGCAGGCTTTAAAACTGACCGCTTCACTGGGCGTCACTTCCGTGCACAACATGGATGGTGACCTTGAAAAAGCTGATATGTTTGCTGACTTTGAAAAACAGGGAGAATTAACCTGCAGGATTTACCTGCCTTACAGTGTTTCCCCTGAAACCCCGCTTTCTGCCCTCAAAGATGAAGCACTCAATCTAAATAATATTTTCACGCCGGGAATATTGCGCACCGGATGTATTAAATTTTTCCTGGATGGCGTGATTGAATCGTATACCGGCCTCCTGGTTGAACCCTATGATGATGATCCATCAACCAACGGGGCTGCCAATTATTCAATAGAACACTACAACCGCATGTTCGTAGAAGCAGACCGGCTGGGGCTTCAGATCTTTACTCACGCAGTCGGCGACCTGGCAGTCCGGCGGATACTGGACGCAGCCCAGGAGGCCATCCGAATTAATGGAAAAAGGGATTCAAGACACCGCATCGAACATATTGAACTGGTTCACCCGGCTGATGTACCCCGATTTAAAGAGCTGGGGGTTATCGCGTCCATGCAGCCCCTACATGCCCCGGGCAAGGTCGATGATGCCGACGTATGGCCAACCAGGGTTGGAAAACAACGCTGGGGCCAAAGCTTTGCCTGGAATCACATGCGGGATGCCGGTGCCCGGCTTGTGTTTGGATCTGACTGGCCGGTGGTGAATCACAACCCCATTCAGGGGACTTCCCATGCCGTCAACCGGAATGCCTGGCTGCCCGGACTGCCGGATCACCGCCAGGGACTTGTTGAGACACTTCATTCCTATACATCAGATGCCGCCTTTGCAGAATTCCAGGAAAATGAAAAAGGACAGGTAAAAGAAGGATTCCTGGCCGACCTTGTCCTGCTCTCGAAAAATATCTTTGACATACCTGTGGAAGAACTTGCGGAAGTCAAAGTTGATTTGACCATGATGAACGGAAATTTGGTTTATGAAGCCTGAGAATCACAAGGCCGACAGCCCGCTCAAAGGACAGGTTATTTTGATCAGCGGCGGCAGTTCAGAACTGGCCGGTTATACCGCGCTATCGCTGGCCAAGCTGGGTGCCCGCGTCTGCCTGTGCGGCAGGCAGGCGGATGTGCTTGAATACTCTGCCAAAAAAGTACGGGAAGCAGGCGGGGTTTGCCTGCCGGTGGTTTCTGAACTTGAAAGCCTGGAATCTGCAGGGACCGTACTTAACCAATGCCTTGAAGTATTCCATAAACTGGATGTATTGATCATTGTCTCCCCATTCTGGGCAGGCGGCTTTATCCACGAACATAAACTGCACACCTGGGATGTTGTCATTTCAGCAAATTTACGGGAGGCGTTCATACTTTCCCGCACCGTACTCCCCTATTTTCGCGGGCAAAAAAGCGGGCAGATCATGAGTATCGGGTCTGAATCCGGGCTAACAGTTTACCCGCAGGATGGCGCATATAACGTTGCCATGCACGGGCTGAACAGCCTGATGGAACTGATCCGGCTGGAGAATAGTGAATTTGGCATACGGACACACTCGCTTTCCCCCGGCTTAGCCCTGGCAGACGAATTCGATGCCGAAGGAAAACCAATCCTTTCCATGCAGGATATTTGTGAATGGGTGATTTTTTTGCTGGAGCGCCCGCATCATCTGCGAAGCAGCAACCCTATACTGATATAGGTAAATAATAGACTATTTGGTTATTTTCATACCAAAGAAATTTTGTACTTGACAGTAAGCTGTTTTTCTATATTATTCTGCCCAATATTGTCGTAATCAGCTAAAACAATTAAATAATTTTTGCTCTTATCCAGAGAGGCGGAGGGACCGACCCGATGATGCCTCGACAACCGGTCAACGAACTTGATACGGTGCCAACTTCGACAGAAATATCTGGAAGATAAGGGGCAGTTCATGTCTTTATTGATATAAAAGCCTCTTATTTTCAAAGAGGCTTTTTTTTTGTCCAAGGAGATAATCATGTCCAAAGAATTTGCAGCACATCAAAATAATGGATCGTCAACCAGCGCAGTTCATGCCGGTGAAGTACGCGTCAAACCATTGCATGCGCTCATAGATCCAATTTTTCAGACATCCACTTATACATTTGACAGTATGGAAGATACCGTTGCCTACCAGGATGCCCATTAATAACGGGCATGTCGATGATCGATTTGAATACGGACGGTACGGAAACCCGACGATTGACGCCGCCGAACGCAGGATGGCTGCCATGGAACATGCCGAGACGTCGATCCTTGCTGCCTCCGGAATGGCTGCCTTATCTTTTACCTTTTTACAGATTGTCCAGAGCGGCAGTCACATCGTATTGACCGATGACAGTTACCGGCGGACAAGGCAGTTCGTGGAGGAACACCTCAAAAATTTAATGTAACCTGCAGCGTTGTGCCTTTCGGTGATTATGATGCGCTAGAATCTGCCATTCTTCCGGAAACAAAGATCATTTTTTCTGAAACCCCTTCCAATCCTTATCTCAATGTGCTGGATGTTGAACGCTTCGCAATGATCGGCAAAAAACACAACGTAATCATCATATTGGATTGTACTTTTTCAACTCCGATCAACCTTACCCCTATCGACCTTGGGATTGATATCATTATTCCTTCTGCAACCAAGTATCTTGGCGGTCACAATGACCTGCTGGCCGGTGTCATTTCCGGCAGTAAAAAAATTATTGATCCAATAAGATCCTATATCGGTATTCTTGGCGGTATTTCAGACCGCTCGCCAAATCCTGTTCAAACCTACGCATGGCAAATTTGATGTTTGGTTCCTGCTTCAACAAGCGTTGCGTGGATCACCACGACTTACATACTTTCCACAGGCGTAACTTCCGGCCGAGCTGGCCGTAGCCCCTGCACGGGGGTTGTTTCTTCAAGACGAATAATGCAGCTGCTCCAGATTGATAGCTGCATTCAAGTCGCGTTCGATCACAAAACCACA
>CAZBRI010000008.1:0-20937 GCA_964494055.1 uncultured Anaerolinea sp. | reverse complement strand
GTCTGGCCTTCCACCGGCAATTACTGCCTAGGCGGGGCGTATGACTCTGCCCTTTTAGCCTGCGAATCGATCGCTATTCTTCCAGAAGGCATGAGCCGCGAACGTTTTGAATGGCTTTCCACCGTAGCAGGCGAGACCATTAAAACACCCGGCTCCGAATCCAATGTTAAAGAGATCTTCGATAAATGTAACGAGCTCCGTAATTCCGGTCAGGACCTGATGATATTTGATCAGTTCCAGGAATTCCCCAATTACCTCTGGCACTATGAAGTGACCGGTCATGCCATCGAAGAAGCTTTCAACCGTGTTGCCCGTCCCGGCGACCAGTTCCGCGGCATCACATCCGCAACCGGCTCTGCAGGTACCATCGCAAGCGGTGATTACCTGAAACAGGTTTTCCCCGGCAGCAAGATCGCAGCCAGTGAAGCCCTTCAGTGCCCGACCCTGCTCGAAAACGGGTTCGGCTCACACCGTATCGAAGGCATCGGGGATAAACACGTTCCCTGGATCCATAATGTCAAAAATACCGACCTCGTTGTCGCGATCGATGACAATGGCGTTGTAAACACTGCCCGCCTGTTCAATGAACCCAGCGGTAAAAAATACCTTGCCAGCAAGGGCGTTCCCGAAGCCGTTATCTCCCAGCTGAACCTGCTTGGTTTCTCAGGCATCTCCAATGTTCAGACCGCGATCAAGATGGCAAAATATTATGAAATGGGTGAGCAAGATGTGATCTTTACCATCGCCACCGATTCCATGGACCTGTACCAGAGCCGCCTGACCGAAATGCACACCGAACTTGGTGAATACTCCGAACGCGATGCAGCTTCTGATTACTCACGCTGGCTGCAGGGTCTCTCCACAGACAACATGCTGGAGCTGCGCTACAATGACCGGCGCCGGGTGCACAATCTCAAGTACTTCACCTGGGTCGAACAGCAGGGTAAAACATATGCAGATATACAGGACATGTGGTACAAACCCGACTATTGGACCAGTATTCAGACACAGGCCGCCGAGATCGACGAACTGATCACTGAATTCAACAATGAAGTCGGCATCGCCTGATCATTGATCAATAACAAAAAGGCGGGCAGGGTGATAATGACCTGCCTGCCTTTTTCTTTACATTTTTTGAAAAAACCGGGAACCTGATGACAATATTCCAGATCACATTTTATGCAGTCGGTTTTTCCCTGCTGGGTTATCTCTTCGGTTCGCTGACCCCATCCATCTGGATCACCCGCTGGCTAAAAGGGGTGGATGTCCGGGATGCTGGTTCAGGGCATGCAACAACTACCAACACCATCCGTCAGGCTGGCTTTGGACCTGGCGTACTGGTATTGATCTTCGATCTCGCAAAAGGGTACATTCCAGTCTGGCTGGCCTCCGTCTATGCTCCTTCGTTTTGGATCATCCCGTTAACAGCGGCTTTTGTAGTGATCGGCCATTGCTGGCCGATCTTTGCCAATTTCCGCGGCGGTATGGGACTTGCGGCCGCCGGGGGCAGTATCTTCGCCGTGCAGCCTTTTGCCTTCCTGGTAGCGCTTGGCGTATTGGTCACGCTTGTCCTGCTGATCCGTCACAGCGCAAAGGCAACAGTTGCTGCCGGGATATTATTGGCACCTGTCTTTTGGCTTGCCGGCTTGCGCGGCACAGTCATCTGGGTCGCTGCTGCCGTCGGGATCATTCTCGCCTCCCGGTTCCTGATCGACTGGAATAGAAAATACCGTGAATTATGGCTGGACCGGGAAAAAACAGTCTAAATCAGTTTGCCTTTTTCATTCCTTTTCTTCTTATAAACACAACCATCAGCCAAATAATTATTCCAAGCAGGATGATCAATGCCGACAGGCCAAAGATCATCCTCGAATTTTGCATATCCCTGTCACCCGGCTGAACTTCAAAAGCCAGGAATGCCGCACGATCAATTCCGAACCCGTCTTTGGTCATCCCTTCCATTCTGATTTCGGCACTGTAAATGCCTGCCTGATCCGGTAAATACTTTGCTGTAAAACTGTCTCCGGCCTCCTGCATTGGGATGAGTTCCTGGCTGCTATCAGGTTTGCGGATCATTATTTCAGCCTTGATACCCGGCAGGTTTCCGCCGGCAGTTGAAATGGATGCAGAAATATCTACCGGCTGGCCCAATCCCGGAATTGTGGGATTACTCGCTGCCCTGATTGATGCCCCGCCAATAAATCTTGCATTCACCGCGTAATCCAGGCCTTTAGCAGGGGTCTTTTCTGTTGATTTAAGGCTGACGGTCCACTTCCCGGGCTTAGGTTGTTTAAAACCATACCCCAGGTACAGCATGATATCAGGATCGTCGATTTTGATTAAACCGTTATGTTCAAGATCCAGGGTGATTATTTTTCCGCTTGCTCCTTTGACTTCCACTTGCAGCGACTTTGTATCATCATAAAGGCTGAAATTCGCCAGGCTCACCTCAGGATCTATATTGATTACGATTTGGGAAGTTTCACCCGGATTTAAATGGCCGGTGTAGACCCTGGAAAATTGCATATTGTCAGGGCTGGCGGCTGGCAGTTCTGGGTCAGGCCGGTGAGAAAAAGTGGATGGTGGGTTTTGCAGCAGGTGCAGCACATAATTTTCAAATACTTTCTGATCTGATGTCATTCCGCCGTGGTAAAGCGGAAGCTTTTGAATATCATCCAGCTTGATAAACGTAGCGCTGTCCAAACCAACAACTGTATCAGATGGCGCATCCGCACAGGGTGAGGTGATCGGTTCTACCAGTAACGTACCGGCGATCATGTAAAAAGGAACGCCCTGCCGGTGAATGATCTGTTTATCAAAAATATTGACCATATAATCCGGCAGAATTTCCAGCGAGGCGGGCAGCAAATAGCCCAAAGCAGCCACAGGGTAGACACACGCAGATCCTGCCATCGGCGTACCAAGAAATATCACCTGCCCAGTATTATCATTATCCATCACTCTATCAAGGTAATAACGGGTGATCATGCCGCCCATGCTGTGTACCAGCAGGTCTACCTTTTCGGCACCAGTCTTCTTCTGAACCATCTCAATATAACTTTTAAGAATTTCAGCATTTTGCCCGATTGAGTTGGTTCGTGCTGAGGGCATATCGGGGTTGCCGGTATTCAAAACACCCGGAACCTGCCCATCCCCGACCGCATACCCTTCAAGTCCTGCAGATGCCAGGAAACCGTTGGGCCCGAGGTAAGCCTTCCAGGTTTCCCAACTGGATAAAAATCCGTGCACCATCACTACCGGGCGCGGTTTGATGTTGACCGAGAGAAAATCAGGAATAATATTGCCGTCCACAGCCGCAGTAATTTTTTTTACTCTGCTCCCTATCCCTTTATCCCCCCAATACCAGCCAATGGATGAGATCATTTCCGTTGAACATGATGATGAACCGGCATTGACGAAACATTGGGCTATTCTCGAAGTTACTCCCTCAATAAAAAAATCAACTGTAGCCCTGTTCTTTACTGATGATGGTAATTGTATCGATAATTGAACCAGGTTCCCATCGACTATAGAATTGATATCTGATCCATTCCGATCGGAAAGCGAAATGATTACATTTCCTGCTTGTGCACGGACAGGAAAAACATATGAAAAGATAAAAATGAATTCCAAAAATAATAAAATAAGTCTGCGCATTCTGCCTCCGGGTTCATCAAAAACAGTATAATTATTTTACTGATTCAAGTAATAATAAACAGGATGAATTTTTAGTCATACCCGGTGTTAAATTAATAATCCCTCTAAGAGAACCTCTATAGGATACTATGATATCACCTTCATCACTGGTCCTGGTTTGTTTTTTACCATCCCCGCGTGACCTTGAAATTGCCCGCGTTCTCGGATGGTACCGCATCCCCTTCCGTACTGCCCCCAAGTTGATCGCCGTCGATTACCTGGCTTTTTACCAGGCCGGTAATTTTGGTGACCTGGCGAATGAGATCCAGTATATTGCACCCGTCAGGGGCCATGAATTAACCACCCGGGCCGAGCTTCTGAGAGATGAACCCGAACACCCGCATGCCAGGGAAGAATACTTCAAAGTTCAAATAGGTCCGCTTGAACGATTAATCTACCCTATTAAAGCCGATAAATGGAAGAGAATCACCTTCTTTTACACGACCGGAGAATACCTGCTCAGGGCACGCTCACTAAATGAACTTGTGATCAACTCAGACGAACGTCAGCTTCTATGGAAATCACTGCGCGAAAAAGCTGAGAATGAACAAACTTACCATGTCGATCTGCCGGATATTAACCTGCCGCCAGAAATTCTGGCAGCCTTACTCGGGATCAAAGATCTGCAATCCGGATTTTAACATTAATCTCTTTATCATCCTAACTTGATAAACTGTTATTTATTTTATTTTTTTCTCAACCAACAGGAAATTTATCCATGGCAACCCTCATCAAAAACGGCACCCTCATCACAGCCTCTGAAACCTTCAAATCAGATATTTATATCGAAAACGAACAGATCAAATTATTGGGTCAGGATCTGTCCATCTCCGGCGCAGAAATTATTGATGCACAGGGAAAATTCATTTTCCCGGGCGGCATCGATCCTCACACCCACTTTGATCTACCCATGTTCGGAACAGTCTCATCTGATGACCATTACACCGGCCACAAAGCGGCTGCTTTTGGCGGAACAACCACCGTCATGGACTTTGCCGTTCAGGAAGAAAAAGGTTTTCAACATTCCTTCGATCTCTGGAGCGAGAAAGCCCAAAAAGCAGCCATTGATTATTCTTTTCACATGAACCTGACCCATCTTGATGACACAATCGCCAGGGACATTCCGAACCTGGTCAAAATGGGAATCCGGACGCTAAAGGTATTCACTGCCTACAATGGCCGGCTCCGCCTGGATGACGGCGCGATCTTTAGGGCGCTGCGAATCGCCCGCGAAAATGGCATGCTGGTAATGGTCCACTGCGAAAATGGTGATGTCATTGAACAGCTCATCCCCGAAGCCCTCGCAGCCGGGCACACTTCCCCTGAATGGCATGCGCACACCCGCCCGTCCTGGGGAGCAGTGGAATCCACCATGCGCATGTGCGCCATGTCTCAGCAGGCCGATACCCCGGTTTATATTGTTCACATGAACGTTGGCGGTGAAGCCGACATGCTGCAATATGCCCGGGAACGCGGCGTCAAAGTCATGGGAGAGACCTGCCCGCCATATCTCTTCTTCAGCATCGATGATCTTCGCCGTACAGACGGCTCAAAATGGATATGTTCTCCTCCCATGCGCTCAAAAGAAGACAATGCCAGGCTTTGGGATGCATTAACCAATGGCACGCTGCAAACCATCGGCACAGATCACTGCCCCTTCTTTTATGATGGGACAAAACCCATCACCTACGAGGGCAGGCAGATAGCAATTCCTGGCAAGGAACTTGGTAAATCCAACTTCACTCAAATCCCCAACGGCCTGCCCGGTGTTCAGGATCGCCTGCCCATCCTCTGGACATACGGTGTCAACACCGGGAAAATCACCCCCAATCAGTTTGTCGCCCTAACCAGTACAAACCCCGCAAAGATCTTTGGTCTCTACCCGCAAAAAGGCGCACTGATTCCCGGCGCTGATGCTGACATCGTGATCTGGGATCCGGAGAAGCGGGTTAACTATGGCGTTGCTCACAGCCATCAGCGTACTGATTACAATCTTTACGAGGGCTGGGAACTGAGAGGCTACCCCGAAAAGGTATTCCTGCGTGGAAAGCTGATCGTCGATGGCGAAAAATGGCTCGGCAAATCTGGCGGCGGAAAATATCTCAAGCGCCATGAAGGCGAAATTATATAAGCTAGCTGTTTTTCCTTCATAATTGAATTTATCAAAACAGAATTATTTTTACCTGCTCATCAATATTTTTTGGATGTCCTCGTATTGAATTTCCTTGGTAGACTTACCTCTTTTATAATTTCCATCTGATGTCATTAAATAAGCTTTTAAATTATCCTGGATATAAGGCAGTAAGACCCTTTCCCTTAAATACTGGATGTGCTCTTTTTCTTCAATTGGAAATAAGACTTCAACGCGATGACTTAAATTCCTGGTCATTAGATCAGCTGATCCAATGTAAATCCTTTCATTCCCTCCATTTAAAAAGTAAAAAATCCTGCTGTGTTCTAGAAATCTTCCAATGACGCTTTTTACCCTGATATTGTCACTTATTCCTGGCAATTCTGGACGAAGACAACAAACACCCCGTACCAGTAAATCTACTTTTACTCCAGATTGAGATGCAAAATAAAGGAGATCGATGATTTCTTTATCTGCAATTGAATTGACCTTAAAGATTAAGTGACCGGGCTTTCCCAGCTTCACATTTTCAACCTCCTTGTTAATCATATCAACCAAACTAGACCGAAGATTCAGCGGGGCAACAAGCAGCTTTTGATAATCTTTTTTCGTAGAATATCCAGTCAAATGATTGAAAAGGTCTGTTACATCTTCACCAATTTTCTCATCAGCTGTAAACATGCCAATATCTTCATACATTCTGGATGTACCGGCATTATAGTTACCGGTTGAAAGGTGAATGTAACGGCGAATGCCATCCCCTTCTTTCCTTACAACCATCACAACCTTACAGTGTGTTTTCAGCCCTATAAGACCGTAAACAACATGCACCCCTATTTGCTCCAGCTTCCTGGCCCAGCCGATGTTACTTTCCTCGTCAAAACGCGCTTTTAATTCAACCAGAACTGCAACCTGTTTACCCCTTTCTGCTGCATCAACCAGGCTTTCGATGATGGGCGAGTCTTTACCTGTTCGATACAATGTTTGCTTAATGGCTAAAACATTCGGATCTCTAGCAGAAATATTTAAGAAATCAATGACTGATGAAAATGAATCATAAGGATGATGAAGTAGGATATTTTCTTTACTAACAAGATGATAAAAATCATCTCCTGTAATTATTCTGCTGATTTCTTTCGGAATTTCCGGTTTATGAGCAGGAAAGTTCAATTCAATTCTTTCAACACTACTATAAATTTGCCAAAAATTTACCATACCCAGGAAGCCGGACATGGTATATACATCCGTAGCATTTACCTCGAGGTTATCTATCAACACCTGACGGATATTATCTTGCATATTATCATTGATTGCTACTTGAACTACTGACCCAAATTTCCTGCGTCTGATATTCTGCTGCATGGTTTCCAGGAGATCATCAGCTTCAATTTCCTGTATCTCAATATCTGCATCCCTGAGGATGCGGAATGGACTGGCAGAGACAACTTCCATACCTGGAAATAACAGCCCCAAATTTTCTGTGATTACCTGTTCCAGGGGAATAAAAAAGTGATTCTCAGGGACTGAGCCATCTTTTCGAATTCCGCCAGAGGATTTTTTGATTGGTACAAATCGCGGCAGGGTGTCTGGAACTTTTAATCGGGAAAACCTTTCCTTCCCTTTATGATCCCGAATTACAATAGCGAGATTTAAAGACAGGTTTGAAATATGAGGAAAAGGATGACCTGGATCCAGTGCCAGTGGTGTCAGGATCGGAAAAACAACCTGAATGAAATAATTATCCACTTTTTCTTTTTGAGATATTGTCAGTTGGGAATACTCCATTAAGTGAATACCAGATTTATTTAATTTGGGCTGAATTTTATTTTTAAATATTTTTTGCGCTTCTTCGTATCGCTCAATGGATTTTTTTCGAATGAGAACTAATTGTTCCCGGGCTGATTTCCCATCTAAAGAAAGTTCAGTAACTCCCGATTCGATCAATTTCCTGATTCCCGAAACCCTTACCATAAAAAACTCATCCATATTTGAGCCGAATATGGCTAGATATTTTAGCCTTTCTAGTAATGGAACCTGTTCATCTTTTGCTTCTTCCAACACCCTGCGTTGAAATTCCAAAAGGCTTAATTCACGATTGATATATTTCTTTGATAAATCAAAATCTATCATGATAGTTGGTTTTCCTGAAATTATTTAGATGAATTGTTTTGGTGTTAAGAGTGACAGGATTATTGCGCACTTCCCTGCAATTAGCTGACTAATCGATAAATGACAAATACCGCCTTTTTTCAGTTTCAATCCGGTTGTAATATCTCCAGCAGCCAGCAAACCAATCAGCTGACTAAGATAGGGTTCATGTCCCACAATTAATATATTGTCTTTTTTTTCATAGGAATTTAATCCATTTACCAGATTTTCAAAGGAACCAAAAGGAACAAGATCATTGCATAAAATAACATGTTTCCCATCATCTGCAAGGTATTTTGCGGCCAGAATTGCTGTTTGATAAGCTCTAATATAGGGACTTGTGAGTATTAAATCAAACCTGATATTCAGCTTTTGAAGTTTTATTACAATTTTCTCAAGTTTTTTTTCCCCTTTTTCAGTCAATGCCCTTTGACTATCCACAGTTGTTTCATCCGGTTCTGCTGCAATTCCATGCCGCATTATATATAAATTCATCTGTTTTTTTACTCCGCGGTATTCCAGGGGAATTCTTTTCCAGGAGCTTCTCTCCAAAAAGTATTAATGCTATTTTGTTTATCGATAAAAAGTTTTATAGAATCCTGGTGATATTGGGTATAGTAATGAATTACATAATCGAGATTAGATGAGCTATGTTTAACTGAATATTCTCTAATTTTACCGATAATCACTTCAATATCCTGAATTTCACCGAGCATAGCCTGATAGTCATGCATTATCCCAAAATTTATTTTGGGATAATGCGGCAATACTGGTGACATAATTTCCACCATATAACGAAATTTTTTAAACACAACCCTAACTCGATGAATTGTTGAAGGATTTAGAGGATCGATTAAACTTTTTCGCTGGAGAGTCAATCCATATACTTCATCAACTATTGAATTCAATCTTTCAATAAATTCCTCTTCAGAGTCATCTCTCTGTAAAGAGGTTACTTTTATCTTTGCAAATCCTTTAGAAAACAAATTCCAATTAATTTCCCTGATATCCTTTTCAGCACAATTCAGAAAACGTTTTTCCATTTTTTCCAGGTTTTTTCTAAACAGTGTCAATTCAGGATACTTATCATTAATTTCCAGTAATTCCGTCAGTACCATCTGGGTATCGCGTAAATTATTCAGACTTTCCAATTGATTTTTTAATATATTATGGAGTTTTTTTAATTCTTTATCTGCTGACAAATTCCTTAATAGATCAACAATCGAGAGTAATCTCCTGCTCGCCACCCGGTAATCGTGAACCGCTTCCTCTGAAAAATCAACCCGGCACCGTTTTTTTTCACTTCGAAAATTTTCAATTCGAAGATCTAGAGCTTCAATTAAAAAAATATTATTCCTCATTTTCACACCACAACCAAACTAATCCCAAAGGTTTCTTGAAAAAGGACTTTTCTTTTTTCCAATGTCCATTTTTCAAGCATGAATTCACCATCACCTCTGAGGCTCAATTCCCACCTGCCGGATTCATTTTTCTCTATCAAGATATCATTGATTCTGGCAGTATGACTTGTATCCAATGCGTCAGCTATCCGCAGAATAGAACATAATTTTATTACAATCAATCGGTCCCTAGTTGAAAGAGATCTTATATTTTCATCGGTCGCCGCCGGATTTTCTTTTCGATGATAACGAACAATATTGGCTGCAATTTTTTGTTCATTACTGGTTAATCCAATTAATACATGGTGGCAGAGAAGATAATATCCATGTTGGTCATGTTCCAGGGTGTTAATAAAATGGCCAATGTCGTGCAGCATGGCGGCAATTTCAAGTAACAATAACTCATTTTCTGACAGCATATGCAGTTTCGCTGTCATTTCAAATATTTGCCTGGCCATTCGCCTTGTATAGTATGCATGATCGGAATCGTATGCATATTTTCTGCCCATTCTATCTGCAGATTCCAATGCCTGATCCCGTCTGGGAACCTGCGGACCACTTTCCACTGGGAGCATGTCAAGTAAAACACCGTCCTTCAAACCAACACAGGGTATCAGTATTTCCTTAACCCCGGTTTCTTTCACTATCATATGTAAAACTACCGCAGCAGGTAAGATGACATCAGCCCGGTCTGGTCTTAAATCCATCTTTCTGATACGTTCTTCAACACTCAGTTCATCAAGTTTTTCAATCAAACGTTCAAGTTCATCCAGGCTGATAAGGTCCTCTCGCTCTTTTTTAAACAACCTCCTGCGAA
Organism: uncultured Anaerolinea sp.; assembly: GCA_964494055.1. Taxonomy (GTDB): domain Bacteria; phylum Chloroflexota; class Anaerolineae; order Anaerolineales; family Villigracilaceae; genus UBA5195. The sequence continues at coordinate 10,745 of CAZBRI010000008.1, read as the reverse complement.
GTCGTCCGATTTCTTCTATGTTTCCCCCTGTACCGAGGCAAATTTCAATTTTTTCATTTCCTATTTCTCTATCAATATGTTTCCTCGCTGATTCTGCATATTCCCGTAACAGGTGATTAAATGAAATATTTTGGCCATCATTTGATTCGAGCTTTTTTAGCAGCCGGACGGTTCCCATTCCATAACTTTCAGTAGATAGAACACGCTCACCGTCAGATAAAGTTACCTCTACACTGCCCCCGCCAATATCTATCATTACACATCTTTTTTGTTTTAAATCTACCTTATTAATTACCGCCAGATGAATAAGTCTTGCTTCTTCATCCCCGCTGATCAGTTCAACCTGGAAACCTGTTTCCCTGGCGATCATATCGATTAAAGCTTCGCTGTTGGAAGTTTCCCTCATAGCACTTGTAGCAACGGTACGAACCTGCTCTACATCAAATACTTCTCGTATGTTTTTAAATCGCAAAAACGCATCCACCGCCATTTGCATTGTTTGCTCACTGAAAACACCCCTGGAAAAAGCATCCTGTCCAAGCCTGACAGGTAAGCGTAAACTCTCCAGAGTTTCGATTTTTCCATCAATATTTAAACGGCCAACAACCATACGGATGGCATTTGAACCGACATCAATTGCTGCGATATTCGGCACGTTTATTCTCTCATTCAGGGCGAAATTTATTTATTTTCACCCTTCATTATCTTATTTTACCAATCCCAATCACCTAGTGTTGGAATTGCAGTATACATCGTCAGATCAAGTTGAATTGGTGTAATTGAGACATAACCTGTTGAAAGTGCTCCAACATCCGTTCCTTCTTCAGGAGTACCCGTTGGTGAATCACCTCCGATCCAATAATAAGGCCTGCCTCGCGGGTCCACACGTTTATCCAGCCGATCCCGGTATACTCTCAATCCCTGCCGGGTCACTCTTATACCTTTAATTTCACCAAGCGGGATATAGGGTATGTTTACATTTAACAGCATACCAACAGGAAATTTTCTTCCAAGTGATGTTTCAACAACTCTTCTGGCTATCTCAGCAGCTGCAGCGTAATCCAGGGTCGCCAGGTGTGATTCCACCGAACCTAGCGAAAAGGCAATACCAGGAGTGTCCCATATCTGGGCTTCCATGGCAGCTGTAACCGTCCCGGAATAAGTCACATCATGACCCAGGTTGGGCATTGGATTGATACCAGAAACGACAAGATCAATTTTCTCATCAAAAAAACCCATTAAGGCCAGGGCAACACAATCTGAAGGCGCTCCATCGCTTGCAAAAGCTGTGGAACCATCTGCCAACACGACTTCCTTTACTCTTAAAGGCCGGTCTATTGTCTTAACGTGGCCTCCTCCAGACCAGTTCCGGTCTGGAGCAAGGATGCTTATTTTTGTGTTCGGGATTTCTCTTACTGCATTCGCCAGTGCAAGTAAACCGGGAGCTGTAACGCCATCATCATTTGTCACTAAAATATGTTTGATCAACTAATTTTCCTCTTCTGAATAATATCTCTCTTTTTTTTCTTCAACATTAATGATTACAATTATTGTAAAAACAACCAATAGTAGACTAATTATTGCACTCCACATATATAATTCCTTATTGATTAATCTAATAGGATAATTTAAGTTTATCTTATCAAAATTAACAACTGGAGAATGATTTGTTAACAAATGGAAAACAAATGGTGTACCTGAAACGAAAAAGGGGGCCAGGTATCGTTAACACGTTCTTAATATATTAGACCAGTTTCTGCATTATGATGTATCTTGGAGATTTAATCCTTAATGTATACACCGAAGATTAATTGGGCGCTATTGTTTGTATTTGGATTAACCGCTTTGGGTATTTTTATTACTTCAATAATTTACCCGGCCTTTCGATCTATGGCTTATGCACCTTTACGAGAACTTATTCTGCCTCCCCCGACCCCGATCACTGTATCTCTGCTTTATTCAACAGAAAAAGAAGCATGGCTGAATGAAGAAGTATCATTATTTGAAAAGAGCGGGGTCGTTGTTGACGGCCATCCAATAAAAATTCTACTTGAAAAAATGGGGTCCTGGGAAATAAATGCTGCTTTAATGGATGGAACCCGAAAACCAGATATTGTCAGCCCGGCCAGTTCTCTTCAAATTGCTGCACTTCAAGATTCTTCAAACACCCAATTCGGCAAAGCTTATGTCAATCCTGCTGATAAAATTAACTGCCGTTCTGCACTAAAAACACCCCTCGTTTTGATTGCATGGAAAGAACGAGCGGATGTTCTTTGGGGACAGCAGCCTGGTCTTTCTTTATGGAAAGATTTACACGATGTTTTGAATAATCCACAGGGTTGGGCTGCTCTTAACCATCCTGATTGGGGATATGTAAAATTCGGACACACCGACCCATTGAAATCCAACAGCGGGTTTATGACCATTTTGTTGATGACCTATGGCTACCATGGTAAAACATCCGGCTTGAGTAATGCTGATATTCTCACGAATAAAGATTTTCAAAAATGGTTCCTTGAAATCGAATCTAGCATCGGTCAGTTCGAAAGCAGTACAGGCCCATTGATGCAAAAAATGGTTTCTTATGGCCCGAGTACATTCGATGTTGTGACAGTTTATGAAGCGACCGCCATAGAACAGGCAGAGAATGCCGTTGGCCGATACGGCGAACTTAGGGTTTATTATCCGCCTTCCCTTTTATGGAGCGATCATCCGTTTTGTGTAGTCAATGCAGATTGGGTTACAAACCAGCAGACACAAGCATCCCAATTATTTATCAATTTCCTCACAAGCAAACCAGCACAGGAAAATGCTCTGATGAAATATGGTTTCAGACCTGTTGAACCATCCATTGATCTGGAACAATCAGGGTCCCCATTTGATCATTATGCTGCTAATGGTTTTAAAGCTGATATCTCAAATATACCAGATGCTGAAATCCCGCAAGGAAATGTTTTAAACACACTAAGGGAATTTTGGGCCAGAAATGTTATTCGTTAATTTGGAGTAAAAATGAAAAATAAATTCCAGTTTCTCATATCATTCATGATATTTATTTCACTTTTATTAGGCGCATGTTCTCAAATACAAAACATTATTCCAGCGGAAACTATATCAATCACAATTATTTATGGTTCGGAAAAACAAGCCTGGCTGGATCCGCTTATTAAACAATATAATGAAGCTAATAATAAAACTGCAAGCGGAAAAATTATCAACATTCAAGCCACAGCCATGGGTTCCATCGAATCTGTCCGCGGTATTCTGGATGGGTCAATCCAACCGACAGTTTGGAGTCCAGCATCATCAGTGTATATCCCTGTTGCCAACGCCGAGTGGAAAAAAACTCACACCGATGATCTTGTTACTGGAACACCAAAAGATCTAGTTCTCAGTCCTGTTGTTATCGCCATGTGGAGACCTATGGCACAGGCCCTTGGATGGCCAGGTAAATCTTTAGGGTGGGCAGATATAGCACAACTTGCAACATCTGCAGACGGCTGGACGACCTATAATCACCCTGAATGGGGGCCTTTTAAGTTTGGACATACCCATCCTTCATACAGTAACAGCGGATTAGTCTCAATAATTGCAGAAACTTATGCAGGGGTGAATAAACAACGGGGTTTGTCTGAATCTGATTTGCAAACTCCTGAAATAAAAAAATTTGTTTCTGATATTGAGAGCAGCGTTATCCATTACGGTACAAGCACCGGCTTTTTTGCCGATAGAATGTTCGGTAACGGTCCCTCTTACTTGAGTGCAGCTGTCATGTATGAGAACCTGATTGTCGCACAGGAAACGAAAAGATTGAATGGACAATCTTCCCAAATACCTGTTGTTGCAATATATCCAAAGGAAGGTACATTCTGGTCCAATCACCCTTATGTAGTTCTTAATGTTCCTTGGGTTAATGCAGAACAAAAGGAAGCAGCCGGGTTATTTGAAACATTTTTACTTGATAAGCCGCAGCAACTTAAAGCACTTGAACTGGGTTTTCGGCCTGCAGATCCATCCATTCCACTGAGCTCACCACTCGATACCCAGCATGGAGCAGATCCCGGCCAGCCAAAAACAATTTTAGAAATTCCCACTAGTTCAGTCATTGACGGAATTCAAAATTTATGGAAACAGGCAAAAAAACCTGTTGACCTTGTTATAGTCATGGATATTTCTGGTAGTATGGCAGGGGATAAAATCACCACCGCCCGCAGCAGTTTACTTCAATTTATTCAAAAATTGGATGATCGTGATCGTTTGCAAATAGACCTATTCAGTACGAAAGTCAGTATTCTCACCCCGCTATCACCGTTAGGTGAAAAACGACAGCAGGTAATGGATAGTGTGTCTGGAATATTTGAAGGTGGTGATACAACCCTTTATGATGCCACCCTTCAGGCTTACCAGGATTTGCAAAAAGAAGGCGATCCTAAACATATACGGGCCGTAATCGTTTTAACTGATGGTCAGGACACAGCCTCTGCAAATTCAATTGCCGATTTACTTGCTCAGATTAAAACCGGCGAAGGTGAAGGCGGCAATTCGATCAAAATATTCACAATCGCCTTTGGGAGTGATGCAGATAAAGAAGTCTTGAAAAAGATTGCAGATCCTACCGGCGGCAAGCAATATGATAGTTCTCCGGAAACAATTCAAAAAATCTATGATGATATAGCGACCTTCTTTTAATGATGAATCGTCCACCTCTGATAACTGCCCTGCTACACCCCATTAATCTCAGTATGCTGGCATTAACCGCAGCAGCTAGTTTGTGTGCTGCCTGGTGGCTGGCACCCATTGGTTTCATTTTCTGGTTAATCATGATTGCCGTTATAGCAAGGGATCCAGGATTGCAATTAACATTTACCCGCCAAAATCGTTCTCCAATAGCTCAACGGTTTCAAACCCGATTTGACCGGCTGGACAGAGCGAGATTTTCTATCTTCAACGCGATGGCACAATCAAAATCACCTGATTTACAAAAACAGGTGGCAGTGATTCAATCAGCACTGGATGACCTTGTTGAATATGCCTACAAACTCTGCCTGCGTATGACTGCATTGGACAACAATTATTCGGTCCAGTCAGTGACAAGCAATTTCGATGATGAAATTGCCAAAATCCAAAAGAACATTGATGGAACAAAAGATCCAGACAGTTTAAATGAATTTACTTCAACATTGCAATCATTACAGGACCGGCAGGGACAATTGAAATCAGTCGGTCTGCTGTTATCCCGTTTTGAGTCTCAGCTAACAGGTATAGACAGTTCTGTTGACAGCCTTGTGACAAGCATTGTCAGCTTTCAGGGACGCGATGGGAAACAGGTATCAGATAAAATCCCTGCCCTTCTGGAAATCATTAAAACTGAGCAGACAAAACTTACTAACTTCGAAGCTGAATTGGAAAAATCAAAAGTCATTTAATTCGTTGACTTCTGAATTAATCTGCCATTCGTATTATTCCAAAAACTATTATTTTTTACTGATCAGAATTCTCAATGATTTCCCAACCGGAGAAATCCGCATGTTCCCTGAGAATGTTATCAGGAACAACTGCCACCGGGTAAGTGACCATTTTTAAAATTGGCAAATCATTGTGAGAATCACTGTAACCCCAGCTTTGATCTAGCGTTTCATTTCTTTGTGTTAACCATTGGTTTAACAAGCTGGTTTTACCTTCCCTGTAGGCAGGCATACCAATAATTTTTCCCATATTTTTTTGGTTTCTCATATTAATTTGAGTACAGATCAAGTTATCAAAACCGAGTAATTCTGATATTGGTTCAGCGAGGAAATTATTTGCGGCAGTGATCATTATTATTTGATGCTTTTTTATCCGATGATCATTTACTCTTTGAATAAGTGCAGGACGAATTACATCCTTGATTTGTTCAAGAAAACCCCCGCGTAACCTTTGACGTTCTTTTTCATTCAGAAATTTTATCGAATTCATTAAATAGAATTCATAATCAAAAAGGTCCAAACTTCCTTTTTCATATTCATCAAAAAATTCATCAATCCTGCTTAAAAATTTATCGTCAACGATTTTTCTTTGATACAAATAACGACTCCACATCCACTCAGAATCACTGCTTAGAAGTGTATTATCCAGATCAAAAATAGCTATTGTCATTAACTAAACCATCCTGCTTTTTTTTGCATCTTATCCAGAAACTTTTCCAGATCGTGCCATCGCGCAGCGATGTAAAAATTGGATATTGGATGGATCAATTTGACCAAATCTGTCAATTCGGTGTGGATGTAGATCAAATGATGGTATCTTCCCGAGTGCTAGTTCTGCCATTGCCCTGCCTATCCCGCCTGACATGGCTATTCCTGAACCGCAGCATCCCGTCGCAGCTAAAAATCCTTCTATCGATGGAACTTCTCCTAACGCAAACATACCATCAGGCGTATAAGTTGAAAAGCCGGAAATATAATTGGCAATCTCGATATTTTCAACCATCGGGAAATATTTAGAAAGCACGGGTAATCCTTCAAGGAGAGAATCCCACCCATATTGATCTTGCTTAAACCGGTAACCGCTCATTTTTTCGGGTAAATGCTCCGGGGCAACTACCACCGATTCTTTTTCCCGTAAGCCAAACAACATTCCGCTTGATTCAGGACGAAGGTAAGCCCTTGCCTCGGGCAGGATCACAAAAGGCTGGTCTTTTTTAAAATTCGGATTATCACTTGTAATCCAATATTGACTTCTTACTGGTGCCATAGGCAACGCTGCACCGATATCCCGGGCCAACAATCCTGCCCAAACTCCCGCAGCATCAATCACCATACCTGAGGAGATATGACCACCTGGGATTTCAACGCCGGTTACCTGATTTAATTTTCTATCGAGATGAATAACAGGGGTTGATTCTAATAATTCAACCCCCAATGTCCTGGCTTCCTTTAAGTAACCGCCAGCCAGGCTGTAACCATCGATATAAGCATCGTCCGGCATATATGCCGTGATTGAATTCTCAGGTAATTCCAGCCAGGGAACCATTCTTTTTGCTGAAGAAATATCAAGCCATTCAACTTCAATATTCTCCTGTACTGCAATTCTAACAAGTTCAACTAATTCCTTTTGCCTTTCTGGTAAGTTAGCTGAGTATAAACTTCCATGTTGATGCATCCCCAGGGAAAGACCTGACATATCCTGTATTTCACTAATCGCGTGATATGTCTCTTTCACCATTTTTATCAAGCTTGAAGTTTTTCGGGAAAGTGTCAACAAACCTGCTGCAAGGCTCGTGTTCGCCTGTGCAGCAGATTGACGTTCTACAATCAGTATTTTCCCGGCTGACATTTTTGCCAGGTTATAAGCAATTGCTGTTCCGGTTACCCCTGCACCAATGACAATAAAATCATAATTTTCCATTTTTTTTAACATTTAACAGATTATGACCATTCACCCTGAACTGATCGTGCCTGGATTTTTTCCAATGCCTTCGGCAAATCCCAGATACCATCAATCACAATATGCGCTCCGGCGTTATAAAGCTTTGCTTCAGCACCTTTCCTGATCTCATCCAATTTTTCAGTCGATAAACCTTCGATCTCAGCTTCACTCAAACCAACCAGGTTTCCAGTCAAAGAAAGACCGACAGTCGGCATACCTGCATTCAATCCTTCTTCTATATCAGCAATTGTATCTCCAACCTTGACGATGGCCGCCATTGGGAATACACCTAATTGCATGGCATTCTTGAAACACATCCAAGGGTATGGACGGCCAGCAGGCACCTCATCCGGGCAAACGATACAATCAGGCTGATAACCGCGTTTCGCCGCTTCCGGGGCAAGAATATCCATCATAGATCTGATATATCCTGTTGTCGTACCGATTTTTATACCTCTTTGCCGAAGTTCCTTTACTGTACTTTGCAATCCAGGGATGGGTTCTGCATAATCCTTTAAAACTTCCAGCTGCAATGGAATAAAATTATTAAACAGATCATCAATAACAATCTCAGAAGGTTCATGCCCATACTTTGTTTTCCAGGTTTCAATGACTGACGGCCTGGAGAGTATGGTCCTCAAATGATCTTTTTTCATCAAACCCATTCCTGAACGGGCATCATCAGCTGTGATTTTAACGCCGCGATTTTCAAATAACCTGATAAAAACTGCAGTCGGTGCAAACGATCCGTAATCAACCGCAGTTCCAGCCCAATCCAGTATTACCGCTTTTATTTCCCCTTGATACTCACGTCTATTAGTATTCAACATTTCAGTATTCCTCAAGATTATAGATTAATAACGCCCATTTCGGTCAAAGTTTCTGAAATGGCAGCCATAAGTGACTTAACATCAGCACTTCCCAACCGTCCCACATGCCCAATCCGGAAACAATCTGCATGACTCAATTTTCCCGGATAAATCACATGACCTTTTTCGCTTAATTTCTCATAAAATTCCTTGAAAACAAATTTAGGGTGATCCGGATAATTAAAAGACGTAATGATATAACCCTGTACATTGCGATCTAAATAAGCTTTGAATCCCATTTTTTCCATTGAGCTGAGGGTAATATTGTAATTTTGTTTATAACGTTCACCACGGGCAGAAACGCCTCCCTCAAGGTCAAGCTCAGACAAAGCTTGATTGAAAGCAAGCAAAACATGCGTTGGCGGTGTAAATCTGAACTGGCCATCAGTTTCCAAACCTTCCCATTGAGCAAAAAGATCAAGACTTAAGGTTCTTGCCATCCCTTTTATTTTTTCAATTGACGAACGCCGGGCGATTACAAACGAAAAACCAGGGACGCCTTCAATACATTTATTAGCTGATGATACAAGATAATCAATACCGCATTCTTCGAGATTTATCCTGTAAGCCCCAAAACTGCTCATAGCATCTACGAAATAGATACAATTATTTTTTTTTGCAGCTTTTCCATAATCTTCAATCGGATTAATAATACCTGTTGTTGTTTCGCAATGGACCACAGCAACTGCTTTAATCTCCGGGTCTGCCTGAAGCGTTTTTTCAACTTCACTCACATCTGGCTGCATATTTTCAGGAAAAACAAGCGGAACAACATTAATTTTATGAGCATTTGCTATTTTCATCATTCTCTGCCCATAAGCACCATTTATAATGATCAATAATTTCCCGTCGCCTGGTATGACCGAAGAAATGACAGCTTCCACCCCAAAAGTTCCGCTTCCTGGAAGGAGTACTGTCGTATAATGTTCATTACCTTCACCAAGTTCCACCAACTTTTCCCGGATGCTCCGGACTGTCTTGATGAATTCCATATCACGGGAACCCAAATCTCTCATCATTGCCTGTTTAACGGACAAGCTGGTACTCAAAGGACCAGGTGTAAATAAAGCTTTATCTTTCCAATTTGGTAGCTGTGACATATGTTTTCCTATTTATTTTAGTTAACGAATGATTTTTCCCTGCCACTCGGCAGGTATATCTACTTGATATAGTGCTGAAATGCTCGGAGCAATATCCAGGATGCTTACTGGACTCCGGATTTCGCCTTTTTCAATTATTTCATTATTGCTAATCACAGGGATCAACATTTCCTCATCCGAATCTGATCCATGTCCAAAATCAATTCCTCCATGATCAGCAGTTATATAAAATATTGCATCATCCCCTATATTTTCAAGGAAATACTTTACACACTTGTCAGCATTATTGATTGTCTCAATATATTCCCTGGACATCCATCCAAAAGTATGACCAGCCGAATCAACACATCCAAGGTATAAAAAAACAAAATCAATCTGCTCATTTTTCAATATCGAAAGAGCCTGACAGGTAAGATCCCAATCACTTTTTCCAAGTGGTAAATTTTTTGATTCAGAATTATTCAAACAAAAAGAGATATCCGTCGATCCAGGTTTTGAGACATCTCTCAGCTGCTCCCAGTTATAAAAAGAGGCGGTTTTAAAACCATTTTCATGTAATAAATCGATCAAACCGGGAGTTTTCCAACCATTGGATGAAAACAAATTATCCCAGGTACCATGTTCTTCAGGCGGAACTCCAAGAAATAATGTAGTTATACACGGCAGTGTAATACTTGGAAGAATAGTTCTTGCAGTGAAAGTATAAGAGAAATCAGTTAACAGTTTTTTTAGGTAGACAGCTTCAGATTGAATTATTCCATCCGGACGCAATCCATCGATCAATATCAATGCGGTTATCAAATATTTACTCCATGAAGGATTTCTAAATTAACCAGCAAGCACTATCCGGGAAATTTACAACATATGGATCCCCGATTGTTGGGATTTTAAGATTCTGTTCATTAAACATGTCGATGGTCATAAACGAACCATCCAACGTCATTCTTAACCTGACGATTGAACCCAGGTAATTAATACTATCAATAATTCCTTCTAAATGGTTATGCCCGTCAATAAATCCAGGGTTTAATTCCTCAGGCCGAATGGCAAGGCGAGGTTTTTCCTGTGAAAATTTCTCAGCGATTCGGCTTGCTTTTACGGCTTGTCCATTGATACTCACCAGGTTCTGAGCCAAATTTAGGAGTGTAACTGGAATTAAATTCAATTGACCGACAAAAGAAGCCACAAATTCTGTTGCAGGGCGGTTATAAATCTCTGTCGGTGTGCCTGTTTGTTCAATTTTTCCATGACTCATTACAACGACCCGGTCTGATAGCGAAAGAGCTTCCTCCTGGTCATGCGTTACATAAATTGTTGTTATAGATCGGAAGAGCGTCGTGTAGGGAAAGAGTGTTCAGAGCCGTTTAGA
>CAZBRI010000007.1:0-21080 GCA_964494055.1 uncultured Anaerolinea sp. | reverse complement strand
CGATTGCATAATGCTTTCCAATGCTGATCCCGCTTCACGAGCCTGTAATACACCGTTTTCTACTTCACGTGATCCATCCTGCATAGTGACCATTGCTTCATTAATTGTCAGCTGAATGTCATGGATTAAACTTCCGATTTCCCTTGTCGAGCTTCCTGCTCGTTCGGCCAATTTTCGTACTTCCTCTGCCACAACCGCAAAACCTCTACCCTGTTCACCGGCTCGTGCTGCTTCAATTGCAGCATTCAAGGCAAGTAAATTTGTTTGGGATGCAATATCTTCAATTGTTTCAACGATCACTGTAATTTTCTCTGAGTGTTTTCCCATTAATGAAACTTTTTCTGCGGACAGTCCCACCTTCGATCGAATACTTTCCATACCTTTGAGTGTCAGCTTCACCTTGTTTGACCCATCCATTGCAGATGATGAAGCTTTGCTGGCGTCCTGTGTTACCGATTGAACATTATGCGTAACGAGCTGAACTGAACTGCTTATTTGTTCTGTAATGTGGGAAGCATTTTGCACTGCCTTTGCCTGATCTTGAGCACCTTTTGCAACACCATTGTATGCGTGGGCCATTTGATCTATAGAAACAGTGGTTTTAATCACTGTTTCTGTTTCCTGGGCAATCCCCTGCGAGACCTGTTGAATGGTTGTTAAAATTTGGGATGTTGCCTGTCCTGCTTCAAATGCTGCGTTGGCTAGCTGTGTCGAGGCATTTTCCAGGCTGTTTGCGCTTTTTGTTACATTCCTGAGAGATCCTCGCAGTGAAACAATCATTCTGGTAAAAGCCATTCTAAGTTCATCATTTTCACTCATTTTCTGAATAGAAATGGTGAAATCATTATTTGCTATCGCTGTAGCTGCATCACCTGTTTCCTGCAAATACTGGATAACAGCTTCCAATGCTCTGCCAACCTCTCCAATCTCGTCCTTGCGCAAACGCACTACATCCTTTTCTTTATTACCCATCTCCCTCAAAAGATCACCAAGTGCTAATGAATGCGAGATTTTAACAATCTGGTTTAAGGGCGCGGTCACACTATTCGCAATTATGATCCCCAATAGAAAACTTATAATGATGCAAATAACCCCTAATATAACCATTCCAGTTGTTGTGATTGAGATGATACTAAGTGCAGATTTTTCGGCGTTCTGATTTAATTCTGTTGCAGTTTGGACGGTCAGATCAATTGCCTTACGGTGTTCGAGATAACGCGGATACAACTTTTCTTTCAGTACCTGTTTTGCTGTTGTTAGGTCTGCAGTGCGAATTGCAGTGATAAATTGCTTATCGCGTGCTTCAAAAAAGGCTTGAGCGGGTTCGTAAGATTGGACAACAATCTGCTGCTTGAGTGTTCCTTCAGGCAAAGTAGTCAACCAAAATGCATGTCTGGTATCATAGTCCTGGCGTAATAAATTGGCTTTTTCGAACAATTGGTTAAGAGTGCCACTATCAGCATTTTCACTTACTGCTTCGACCATTTCCAGACAATTGAGATAGGATTCAATAATGTATTCTGGCGGTGGAAGAATATCTGCAATTAAATCTTTTCCTTGAACAATTTCCCCATAAATTGGTCCATTGACTTTGACCCTGTTCAATCCACTCAGGGAAAACAAACTAAAAACAATGAAACTGGACAAAAATACTGCAATCATTAAGCCAAGTTTCAAACTTATTTTCAGGTTATTTAATTGTTTCATGTTTTTTGGGGGTCCCAGTTGTACATATATCCAGCGGAAAACTGGAAGCGAGGGAAGAAGTGAATAAAATAAATTAAATTATATAATCTGGCACTTTGATCACCATTCAAGTTATCTAAAAATGAACTAAATTCAACGTAAATTAATCTGGAAAACTTAAAATTAGCACACCCTAACACAAATTTTCAATACATTAAAATCATATAAGATCTCGCTCGCTATCATAGAGAGTTTGCTTTTCACGATTCTGTAATTACGCTAGAGAATAAACCACAGTAGAGAATTAGATAAATTAGCCCTGATTTTTTGAAATTGAATCCAATGTTCAGAATACCTGTTTGGGTATAATTAATTATGCATTAATTTTAGCCGGAGGTTATGAAGGACGCGAACAATTTCAGGTTCCTAAACGGAGGTTACGGCCGATTACAACGTAAAAAAAATTATTAGGCGTGTTATTTACCTGTGCTGAGATCATAACGAAGTAAATATTAAGTGCCTACAATCTCAAGCTGATGATAGAAGCTGGTGCGCCTGTTGTGAATGAGGGAAAAGAGGTCTGGATAAATGGCACTTTGTTTGCAAAGTGGTTCGCAGAAACAAGAAAGGGGATCATAGCAGAAATAGCAGCCGATAAAAAACAGATCAGCGAAGCACCGGATATATTGAAAAAATTGTATTGTCCGGGTTGCAAAAAATTACATTAATTTCGCTGAGATACATCTTATAGTTTATATTGTCCATGGAATATGTACAAATGGACATCACGTTGCCCGATTTCTTCCGATGGAAAACAAATGATAAATCGAAAAAATTATTATATCGTTATGGGATTTCAGCAATATAGAAGAGAAGTTATTTAAATTACCGAAGAAACAATACACACCTTCTGGTCTGTTACTTAAAGTTAAATATTATATATTGTTTATTATATACCTGTTTGTTAAATATAATAAGTAATTTCAAATTATTTTTTTCAGAATTTATAATAATATAGAAAGACTTTGCCAGAGTCACTTTCTTTATATTTAACCATGGATTTTTTTTCGAAAACTATTACCTGGATAATATTCTCTCGATTGCTCGCGTCCAAATACTCCCAATCCGTGATTTGCTGCAATTCCGGATGATTGATTATTCTCGTCCATCCATTGAATAGCCAGCCTGCATTCAGCAATATTTTATTTTTCGGCATCACGCCATCTTCCTGCATGACCTGAATTTCGGCTTCTCCAGTTTTGGGATCCTACCAGCGGCAGACGGACCAGCACCCAAAAAAATAATGGCCTGATCTGACAAAACACAAAAATACCCCCTATATATGGGGGTATTTTGTCTAAAACCAGCCTTTTTGGCTGTATTGAGCGGGCGATGGGATTCGGACCCACGACCTACTCCTTGGCAAGGAGTCGTACTACCACTGTACTACGCCCGCATTGTTCGGCAAATTTCACCGGCAGTGCCGAGAGACAGAATCGAACTGACGACACTGCGATTTTCAGTCGCATGCTCTACCAACTGAGCTATCTCGGCCAAAGTCTTTGTTTCTTAAACGGCGATTATTTTAAACGGTATGCATCGTATTGTCAAGCTTATTCAACCAGCAAACACCATCAAAAATAAAAGTCATCTCTATCCTATCATGGATTGCCAAAAATTCCGCTATTTTGCCGCCAAATTCATAAAGAATGAATCCTGATACAATATATTTATGGATGAATCCTACCTGATCACTTCGGCCCAAAGGGGTGACTTAACCGCATTTAACAGCCTGGTACTCGCATACCAGGATTGTTTATATAACACTGCCCTGCGCATTCTGGGTGATGATGCCCTGGCATCGGATGCTGTCCAGGACTCCTTTATAAATGCTTTTAAAAATTTAAACAGCTTCCGGGGCGGTTCTTTCAAGGCCTGGCTCTCCAGGACGGTGACAAACGCCTGCCTGGATGAATTAAGAAGGCAGAAACGCAGGCCGACGGTACCGCTTGAACCCGCAAACAAGGATGATGAAGAAATCGAATCCCCGCGCTGGCTGGCAGATAATTCACTGACCCCTGCCGAGAAATTTGAGGCTGATGAATTGGAACATGCCATTCAGCACTGCCTTGAAAATCTTCCGCTGGATTTTCGAACAGCCGTGGTACTGGCCGATATACAAGGTTTGGATTATTCAGAAGTTGCCGCGGTGTCCAGGGTCCCGGTCGGCACAGTAAAAAGCCGGCTTGCCAGGGCCCGGCTCAGGCTGCGTGAATGTTTACAGGGTTTTGGGGAACTTTTACCGGCTGCTTACCGTCAGGAAAGGGAGACACAATGATGCATCCCCAATCTCCTACCTTCCGCGATGTTGAGATAATGTCTGCCTACCTGGATAAACAGCTCCCGGCAGAAGATGTATCCCGATTGGAAAAAAAGCTGGAAAATGATGCGGTTCTGCAGGGAATTCTTGCAGACCTTAAATATTCACGTTCCATCCTGGGGGCACTGCCGCTCAGAAGGGCACCCAGGAATTTTACATTGACCCCAAAAATGGCCGGGGTTCTCCCGCCTGCGCCGCGCACCTTACCAGTCTTTCGGTTTGCATCCGCCCTGGCGGCCATATTATTCATTTTTGCCTTTTCTGCAAACCTGGCACAGCCCGCCTGGTCATATTTAAAAACCTCTCTGCCCGCACCTTATGCTGAAGGCCGAGGCGGCGGTCCAATGCCGTTAGCCGCGGAAGCCCCGGCAGCCCCCGTGCCGGAAGCAGTTCTGTCTGTCACAGCCACACCTGAAATCCCCATGGCGAAATCAGCTCCGACAGAGGCAGCTGCGGTTGAGGCTGCTCCATTTGCTGCTGTTCCGGATATTTCTTCACAGGCTGCGCCTTCGCTTAGTACCATGAATAACGGCTCGCAGCCGGTGCCGAATGAAACCCCCGTGCAGTATCAACTCCCAGTTCCTGCCGTTTTACTCTATCTACTGCTTGGTCTGATCACATTCACGGCAGCTGCAGCTATGATTTTGCAGGTTCTTTCCCGGAATAAATGGAGAAAAGCAAACGGTATAACGACCGGCAGCATTGATTACCGGCTGGCTGCGTTAATCGTGATATTTATCATCCTGATGTCTATTCTTTTTGGGGTAGTGTATTACGTGTCAGCGAATCCAATTTATCTGCCGGCAGCGGATGTAAATAACCTGGCATATGCCGGTCCATCAGGAACGGATTCGCAATCTCACGACCCTGGCCCGGCGCTCAATGGTGAAAAAGGCCCAGCTTCCGGCGGTGATAAGGGCGGAAACAGTCCGGCTGCCGATACACAGGGTTTCACCCTTTCACCTGAAATCGGGTACAACTTCACAGTCATGGATGGAATGAATCAATTAACGGCCATCGATTTTCCGCCCTCTTTTGCAAAATCCAACTTGCTGATCACTTACATCCCGGGGTTGAGCAATATCACGTCTGAAATTCCATTTAATGTAAACCGGGCTTTTACCCTTTTGCCTGAAGATAAAAATCTCGAATTCTCCACACCCTTCACTTTTACATTTGACTATTCTGAAGATTGGGCATCCACGATTGATGAAAATACCATTGTTTTATACTGGTGGAATGGGACTACCTGGCAGGATGCAAACACGACCTGCGATCCTGTGATTGAATATTTCCGTCATCCCGAATCCAACCGGCTGTCTATTTCCGCCTGCAAAATGGGATCATTTATTTTAATCGCCCCCTGATAAACCCGCAGTATAACCAGCCTTCAAATTATGAGATCAGATATTAAGAGCTGAAATTTCCGGAAAACTATGTTCACTGAGATGATGAAATTTTGTCCTCGCTGCGGTGCAAAGATCAGTTCAAAATTCCTTTTCGGCAAAGACCGCCCGTTTTGCCTGGAATGTGATTGGATCTATTTTGAAGATCCAAAAGTTGCAGCGGCAGTTTTGATCGAGCGGGATGACCGTATCCTGCTTGTTCAACGAGCGAACGATCCACACCGCGGGTTATGGACCCTGCCCGCCGGTTTTGTAAATGCCGGTGAAGATCCGGCTGAGGCAGCTGCCAGGGAATGTATGGAAGAAACCGGCCTGAAGGTTTCGATTACAGGGATCATTGATATTGTTTCCGGCCGTGAACATTCCAGGGGATCTGATTTTGTGATATTTTACAGGGGGAATGCACCGGATGGGGTCGCAAAGGCAGATGACGATGCCTCCGATGTCGGCTGGTTTGATCGAAATAACCTGCCGGAACTGGCCTTTAAATCCACAGGTCACATTCTTCACCGTTTATAAAATAAACACATGCCTGGAGTAATCCAATGAGTACTATTGCCGAGATCCGCCCATCACCAATTGCCGGCACCTGGTACACAGGGCAGGCAGAAATGCTGGCCAGCGAAGTAGATTCTTACCTTTCCGCAGCCAAACTGCCTGACCTGCCCGGTAAAGTGATTGCAGTGATCGCACCGCATGCCGGTCACCGGTATTCAGGGGCTGTTGCCGGTTATGCTTTTGCAAGCGTTTTCGGTCAGGCACCGGAGTACGTTTCCGTTCTATCCCCCATGCATCACCTGTACTCCGCCCAGTTTATAACAACCGCACATAATGCCTATGCCACCCCTTTGGGGAACATCCAGGTTGACCGGACGCTTGTGAATGACCTTGATCAACGGCTGAAGAGAAAACTGGGATATGGACTGACGGCAGTGGAAAAAGACCCTGAACATTCCCTTGAGATCGAGCTTCCCTTCCTGCAGAGGGCATTAAAACCCGGGTTTAAACTGCTGCCGGTGATGTTAAGACAGCAAAGCAGAGCATCAGCCCGCATTATGGGTGAATCACTGGCGGAAACATTGGCTGGAAAAAATGCATTGATGGCGGCTTCTACGGACCTGTCACATTTTCACCCACAAAATACTGCCAACCAGCTGGATCAGGCCATTCTGGACAAGGTGGAAGCATTATCACCGGATGGTATTTTTGATGTCGAACAGTCCGGGAAAGGCGAGGCTTGCGGATTGGGCGCGCTGACAGCGGTCATCTGGGCTGCATTAGCCCTCGGTGCAGATAAATGCTGCATACTCCGTCATGATACTTCCGGCAGCGTCACCGGAGATCATCAAAGTGTCGTTGGATATGGTGCGGCTGTTATTTTAAATACCCGCGCCTGAGCTGAAGATTAGATGGGGTTTGATTACCGGGGTACTTTCTGATCCTGTAATAACCGGAAAGAAATGCCGCCTAACAACAGGGGTGTCCAGAACGTGATACCGCGGTACATGAGTGTAATAATTACTGCATCCTCCCAGGCAACACTCAGCGAGGTTAAGGCTACCGGTAATAAGGTTTCCACTATTCCTATTCCGTACGGGGTGGGAGAAACGATCAAAAACAGATAGGCGGATGCAAAACCAGCCACGATTGTACCGATTGAAAATGGAACTCCAAAGGCCATGAAGGTTAGTGCCAGGATCATGGTTTGTAAAAACTTGCTGTTCAATGCAAATAAAAATGGAACAAGGATGCCGCGGTGTTTATTTTGCAGAATAGCCAGTCCTTCAGCCACTTCAGCACCGAATTCATGGGCTGCAATTTCATGGAAATATTCTTTTTTCATGAAGGGCCACAGCAGTTGATTGATTCTATGAGCCATCCAGCCCAAAATACGGCCTAATTTTTCACCGGAGCGGGAACCTATCAGGATCAGGCTGCCCAATCCGATTACGATGGCGATCATGATGAAGGATGCTGTCAATTCACCGGGTTTTAGATCATTACGGCGGAAAAAAACGATCCAACCCATGCCAAGGATGACCATGAAAGCTGAATACTCTAGGAAAATGGATAAAGCACCAACCGCAGCTGCCAATCCGCGCGGATTACCCCGTTTACCGGCATCATCCACGAAAACAGCAATCCCCCCAAAACCGCCGCTGGGTGCTACAACATTAATAAAACTGGTGGAAGAGGCCAGAAGCAGCAGGTGCTTGAAATCTTCCCTGATATCCATCAAACGGTAAAGCGACCTATACCCTGCAGCTTCATTTATGATCTGGGCGATTAACACCAGGATCGACAGCAGCATATAACGAAATTCACTGTGACCCAGGGTACGCCAGGTATGCCTGAGTTCGCCCAGGCTGAGAATTGCGATTCCGATGGCAACAAAGAAGAATAGAATGACGAAAATTTTTCGCATCGAGGGCATTATACAGGAAAATAATAAAATGAGTGTTTTGTTAATAAATATAAATTAATGCAGCTGATTTCAAAGGCTCAATAATATAAACAATTATGTTGTAATTGATCATATATTCAAGCGGAAAAATAAACCTATTTTTGGTCTTGATCCAGGAATATTATCAGTAAAATTTTTTCTCGATTATCTTTTTTTGATAGGTTGAATAATATTTCCTTATTAATTACTTTCATGTACAAACATAAAAGTCATTCAATGTTATGCAGCTGCTGCTGAGCCGTCAGGCTCTGGCAATGGTTCAAAATCTGGAAGGAGCTCTTCGGCTTTGACGATTGCAGGAACAAAATAACCAGCCAAACCAACCAGCATCCCGCAAATTCCGAATATGAATATTAACAGCCCCATGCCAGAGCCCGGACCTGTACCGAAAAGCCCGCCAAAATTGCGTGACAGAAAACTGTTTGTCTGCATGGCTGGTTCAAAAACAAAATCAGCCAGGGTGCCTGCAATGATCGGAGAAATGGGGTTCGAGAACCATGCGATCAACCGTCTGGCTGAGAATACCCTTCCCTGCAGATCTGGTGCTACTTTGGACTGCCAAATGGCCTGGTTCGAACCATTCAGAAGCGGAGATAATAAAGAGCTTATAACAGCGGCAGGTATCCAGAGGTTTAAACCGTGTCCAAGTCCCATCATAATAAAGCCAAAACTGGTAAATATCCAGCCGAGCAGAACACCGTGTACCTTCTTTTTGAAACCGCCCCAGGCACTCATTAAAATACCCCCAATAATTCCGCCTGCTGCCATTGATGATTCAACTGTACCAAAAATTAAACTGTTTTGGCCTGACTGTGCCAGGATCATCGGAGCAAGGATGGTTCCTGCCATGCCAAAAAATAAATTGCCAAAGAAGAAAATCATCTGAAGACCCAACAGGCTGGGCCTGGCAAAAATGTATTTAAATCCAAAGGCCGCCTGGCTTAGAATGCCGCCTTGATCTGCCTTTGCCCCTTCGACTGTTTTTGGCGGCTGAGGGATCACAGTAAACATCAGGCTGCCAATGGCAATAAAAAAAGTTGCAAAGTCAAAAAATAAAATTCCAGTCAGTCCGATGACCGGTAAAAGCGCACCAGCCAGAGCCGGTGCCAGGACTCCGGGTCCGGCTTCCATCAAGGATGTCAGTCCGTTGGCCCTTCCGAGCTGTTCCTTTGGGATCATGGTGCTGATTGCAGCTGAATATGCCGGCCACTGGAATGTGTTACCGATGCCGTTCAGCACTGCTGCCGCATATAGATGCCAGAACTGTAATTGGTGAGTGTATAACAGCAGGAAAATGCTGAAAGTCGCGATCACAGCTGCCAGGTCACTGACCATCATCATCAGTTTCCGGTTGTATTTATCAACCATGACTCCAGCGAAGGGCGAAAGGACCAGGAATGGGACAATAAAGAATACCTGCATCAACCCCATCGCGGTCGCACTCTTTGTTTGCTGATACATCCAGATGGTCAAACCAAACTGACTCATCGCAGATGCAAGTATGGAAATCAACTGCCCGATCCAAATAATGATAAAAGCTGACATGCCGGTGGGACGTTTAATAGTAAACATGAGCGTAAAGATCCTGAGATTATTTATAAAATGAACAGATTAAATCTGACTAGAGTCTACATGATAAAATGAAATTTGGGTATCCTGACAAAAATTTTATGGCATTGCTGCAACTTTATTGTTAACGTTTCGTATACTTTATCAGGAAGAAAACAGGAGTTATAGTGAACGAAGAGATGACCTGGATCACCCAGGCTCAGTTAGGTAATGATGAAGCGTTTACCTGCCTGGTAGAACATTACCAGACACCTGTTTTTAATATGTGTTTCCGCATGCTCGGTGAAGCCGAAGCTGCCGAAGATGCTGCACAGGAGAGCTTTTTACGGGCTTATCAAAACCTCGGAATGTACGACCGGCAAAGACCATTTGCAACCTGGCTGTTGTCCATCGCAGCACATTATTGCATAGATAAACTCCGAAGAAAGCGCTTCAATATATTTTCGATTGACCAGGAAAGCGAAGATGATGACCGGCCGATCGAAATTGCAGATACCGCCGCAGAAAATCCTGAACATGAATCGATACGGCACCAGGAACAGGAAGAAATACAAAAAGTACTGAGTAAGCTTGAGCATACGGACAGAGCAGCCATTATTCTTCGTTATTGGTATGATTTTTCTGAAGTAGAAATTGCAGCCAGCCTGAATCTGACGGTAAGTGCTGTAAAAAGCCGTTTACACAGGGCCAGGCGGTCGATCGCAAAAATAATGATGAATAACCCAGCAGAGGAAAATTATGAACGAAAACCATATGGATCACAGCTTATATAACCAGTGGCTGTTGAATGACGAGAGTCTCAACTCTGAACAATCCCGGTTATTAAAGGACCACCTCCGGAATTGTGTTGAGTGCCAGGCACTGTCAAATGCCAATCTGCTTTTGCGTTCATCAGGGGTCCTTGCACCGGCTGCTGGTTTTTCCATGCGATTCCAAATGCGATTATCTGCACGGCAGCGGTTAGCACGTCAGAGATCCATCATCGGTCTGATCTTTTTAGTTGTTGTGTCCATCGGGCTGCTTATATTATTTTTTCTTCCCTATTTGCCCTACCTTGTACTCACTCCTGCCCAGCTGACAGATGTGTGGTTAAAAAACCTGGTTTATTTTGCGCTGAATGCCAGGGTGTTTGGCGCTGTGATCAGCACACTTTTGCCGGTTCTGGCTGGCATCATTCCGACCTATATCTGGATTTCAGCAATATTATTGATTGGCTGCCTTGTTCCTCTGTGGGCGTTTTCTTTTAGCCGTATAGGTAAATACATGCATTCAGTTCTGGAAGCATGATGAGGTTGATATGAAAAAAAATACAAAGTTTTTCATCTTTCTTACCCTTTTGATCTTTGTTTGTTTACCGTTCCAGGGAGTGCTGGCAAAAGGACTGGCAGAGGGTCCAATTATCGGCAGTAATTTCACTCTGAAAAGCGGTGAGACCCTGAATGAAGACCTGATCGTTATGGGCGGTTCTGTTTCAATTGAAAATTCTGCCCTGGTCAAAGGTGCAGTTGTTTTATTTGGCGGCAGCCTGACACTGGATGGGGAAGTCAATAAGGATGTTGTTGTTCTGGGCGGTGCTGTAAAACTCGGTCAGAACTCTCACATTCACGGCAACCTTGTAACCTTTGGATCAGCTTTGAGCCGTGATGCTGGTGCAAAGATAGACGGCGAAGTGATCAACAAGCCTGATATGCCGGAGTCCCCAAAACTGCCATCGCTTCCGGCATACACCGATTCTGTTTTTCAATCCAGCAATCCGTTTTTATCAGCCTTAAAACTCCTGGGCGAATCGATCATGCTTGCGTTATTGGCTGTGTTGTTCGGCATGTTTCTGCCTTTACAAATGCGGAGAGTCGCTGATCATACTGTCGTAAAACCATTACAGGCGTTTGGAATGGGGCTGTTTTCTTTGATCGCTTTCATAATTGCGATCATTGCCCTGGTTCTTTTCAGCTTATTGATCATCACGCTGATCATTACAGTACCTTTACTGGCATTGTTGTGCATCATATTTGCATCCGCCGTCTTATTGGGTTGGCTTTCGATTGGCCTTGAGATTGGGGTCCGAATCTCGCGCATGTTCAACCGGGAATGGCCGTTACCGCTTGCTGCCGGACTGGGTGTATTTTTATTAAACCTGGTCTCGCAGGGGATTGGTTTCATACCCTGTGTCGGCGGACTGATCGCAGTCGTTATCGGTCTTACCGGCCTTGGGTCTGTCCTGATCACCCGCTTTGGAACTCATGCTCTTCAAACTGTTACCAAACCTTTAGTAACGGCTGAAACAGAAACAGCTCCTTAATTCTGGTTTTTGAACAAATACATCAACCATCTGCCAACCGGCAGGTGGTTTTTTTTATGCCCAAAACAATTAGGCTTTTGCCAGATGTTATAATCTCTTTGGTTAATCAATTATTATTGTTACTTGTGAAATGCCTTGGAGGCAATGTGAATAAAAACCCGTATGATACACCTGTCCATCCTGAACCAATTCCCATGATCCGTGTCTCCGGTACGCACCGGGAAATGGGCCAACAAATTGGAGAAGCCAGGCGGGAAAATGTCATGCGCAGTGTTGAAATAGCCCGTAAATTGCTTTCGGATGCCTATGAAGAACTGGAATTAACCTGGGAAGGGGCACAGATACAGGCGCGCAAGTATCTGCCTTTCGCCCAGGAACGTTATAACCAGTATGTTGAAGAAATGGCCGGCATTGCAGAAGGGGCAAATATCCCGTTTGAGGACATTTCCGTATTAAATGCCATGGAAGCGGTGACGATGGATGCCCTGCACCTGATCAGCTGTACCAGTATGGCAGTCAATGATGCCCATACAGCGGACGGTCACATCCTCGCTGCGCATAACGAGGATTGGGTGCCCGAAGATGAAGATGACGTTTACATCCTGCATGCAAAACCGGATGATGAACCGCCTTTTCTTGCGATGAATTACGGCGGTCTTCTTCCGAATGTTGGTTTTAATGCCTATGGGATTGCACAATTAATCGATTCTGTTCATCCGGACGATTCCCGTATTGGCATTCCGCGCCTTGTTGTTTCGCGGGCAGTTCTGGCTGCAAAAACACCGTCTGATGCGATCAAACGGGCAGTTGTCTCTCACCGGGCAGCCGGCTACAATCACCTGATCGCGCATGAAAGCGGTGAGATCTACTCAGTTGAGGTTTCTGCCAGGCGGTTTGATGTTTTGTATGCGATGGATGGTTATATGGCTCATGCCAATCATTACCTCTCACCGCATATGCAGGAAATAGAATATGAACCTGAGCAATTAATTCCATCACGGGTTCAATATTACCGGGCTTTGCGGCTGCTGAAAAAAACGGATAAGCACACCATAAAAACTCTGCAGGCCATCCAGAAGGATCATGTAGATTTTCCGAATTCAATTTGCAACCATGCGATTGATGGAAAAGAACTGGACCGCGAAAAAACGATCAATGCCATGGTAATCGATCTGACAGCACGCGAGATGCACATTGCCTGGGGAAATCCCTGCCAGAACCAGTATCATACATATCACCTGGATGAATAAACATGGGTTTGAAAAAAAGTGATCTCGATACACCCTGCCTTATCCTTGATCTTGATTTTCTGGATCAAAACCTTGTTTCCATGCAGCAGAACGCTGTCTCTGCCGGTAAAAATCTGCGCCCGCATACTAAAACCCATAAATCATCTGAAGTAGCGAAAAAACAGCTGGAAATTGGGGCGGTTGGTGTTTGCGCAGCAAAGGTATCAGAAGCAGAAGCATTGGTAAATGCCGGGGTGACCAGTGTCCTTATCACCGGACCAGTTTCCACCGAACAAAAAATTCGGCGGATGGTCAGCCTGCTGCAGGATGCTCCTGCCTTGATGTGTATAGTAGATAACCCGGACGGGATCAGGCTGCTGGCAGGGATTTTGCGGGAAAACAATAAACAAATGGGAGTCCTGCTGGACCTGGATGCAGGTCTTCACCGGACGGGTGTCAATCCGCGTGATGCGCTTGATATTGCCAATTTGATCCGGGAATACCCGGAATTAACATTGAGAGGGATTCAGGCCTATGCCGGCCAGGTGCAGCACATCAGTTCTTTCGAAGAACGAAAAACCGAGTCACTATCCGTACTTGAAGAACCAGCCAGGGTATTCAGGGAATTACAGGCAGGCTTCAGATCCTGTGATATTTTCAGCGCTTCCGGCACGGGTACCTTCGATATAGATATCCTGCTGCCAGAATTGACCGATCTGCAGACCGGTTCGTATGCAGTGATGGATTCCGAATATCTGGCAATCGGCTCAAAAAACGATCCAGCCCGCAATGAGACCTTCAATCCCGCCTTGCGATTGTTGACATCTGTTGTTTCCAGCAATCAGAACGAATTTGTCACCGTGGATGCGGGTTTGAAATCACTGTATAAAGATGGCGGGGTTCCAAGGGTTTACGGAAAAGGTGCCGCCTGGCTGACATATAACTGGTTTGGGGATGAATACGGCAGGATCATCGCGGATCAAAAATCCGGATTGCCTGGCTGGGGCACCCAGCTTGAGCTGATTGTTTCACACTGTGACCCCACGATCAATTTATTCAATCAATACCATCTTGTGCGGGGGGAAGAGGTTGTTGGAACCTGGCCGATCGACCTGCGCGGCTGCAGCCAGTAAAAATATTGGCCGGGTTTACCGGTAAAGCCGGTTCTGTGTAATGTAATCGTAAACAGGGGTTGGTACATAGAATCTATAGGGTCCGCCTGTGCTCACTCTTTCACGAATGGCGGTTGATGATATTTCAAGCTGTGGCGTGTCAATATACTGGATCTTATTCATCAAACCCGGAAGAATTTTTTCCAATTCAGACAGATCGATATCATCCCCCGGTCTGCGCATCACTCCCAGGGCGGCGACTGCTGTGACCAATTCTTGCGGCATGTGCCATTTAGGTAGGTCATGCAGCGAATCCCCGCCGATCAACAAAGTTAACGGAGTCTTAGGAAACCTGGTTTGTAAAATGTCAATCGTTTCAATCGTATAATGCGGTCCCGGCCGGTCGATTTCGATGGTGGATAGTTCAAAACCCTGGACGTGATCGATCGAACGTCTTAACATTTCCAGGCGTTGATACATGGAGGTGATTGGTCGATCCGGTTTGTGGGGCGGCTGAGGGGTGAGCACCCACAGTACGCTGCTGAGTTTTAATTGGAATTGCGCTTCAGCAGCGAGAATCAAGTGCCCAAGGTGAGGCGGATCAAATGTACCGCCAAAAACTCCGATCGATTCTGTCATAACAAAAGTATACCCGAATTTTTTTCCAGGCTTCAAACAGCACTGCCAATTGATTCCTGGTTTACCAATGGCAAATTTTTTCGAATAAAAAAGGGCAGCTCATGCTGCCCTTTTTTTTACTTCAATTGGAAATTTTCTGCTTTTAATTGACTGTCGATCTGGTCCATCATCGCCTGTATATCATTCGCGAGGGCTTCAGGATCGGGTGTTGGATCGTAGAGCAGATAGGCTGCTGTTGGAGCTGAAGTAACTTCAGCCGTGGCAGCGGCTTCGATTTGTTTTGTAGGTTCCGGTGTCGATGTGGGTTTTAGTTGAACCCTGACCTGCGGCTGAGGCATGTTTTTGTCAGCATTGCCGGAATTATTTCCTGTCGAACAGCCGGTGATTACCAAAATACAGGAAATCAACAGGCTTATTACAAAATATTTTTGTTTCACACTTTGTCCTGAAAACTTTTGTTATAAAGTTTATGGTGTTGAAATATTATATAAAGTATGCGGACCAACCCGGGATGCGCGCCATTTATTGAAACTTTTACGAAGATCTGACATGGCATTGGTCAGGCGGAACTTGGCATCGTTCAGGTATGTGCGTCCGTCCAGAATGGATTGGCCGGCTGCAAGGCGGTCACGAACCTGGCCGTCTGCTTTCCAGCCGATCAGGTTGAAGACCAGTACACCGGCCTGGATGTGGATTTCACGGCTGGCAGTTAATTCATTATCAAAAATATCAAATGCCGCCTGGAGGAGTGTCACATCCTTGCCGCTTTTCTTTTCAGCGGCGATCAATTTCGCCCAGGTCTTTGAGAGTTCATTTGCTGTGTTGAAGAGAGATTCCTGTTCTCTCACCCAGTTGCCTTCGGTATTGTGCATCCGGATCAGGGTTGCATTGGGGACTTTTCCAAGCCCCGGGATCGAAGTCAGCGGACCGCTGCCTTCAGCATACACTGCTGGTACGACGGCAAATAGAATGG
The DNA here is from genome assembly GCA_964494055.1 of uncultured Anaerolinea sp. GTDB lineage: Bacteria > Chloroflexota > Anaerolineae > Anaerolineales > Villigracilaceae > UBA5195. Next base: position 5,323 of record CAZBRI010000007.1, on the reverse strand, counting down.
CAAGAACAATCAGAATATTAATTATCCCGACATGTGTTTTCTGCGACGGTTGTTTAAGGTTCATTTTGAAACTTCCTCCTGTACTTTGAAACAATTATAACCCGTATTTTAAGTCAAAATACGGAATAACCCATTTATACCATAAGTATATACACAAGGGTTTATTTGAAAATTAGAGTTTAGAAATGATGATACAGTGAAATCACTTTTCTAAAGCGGGTTTATTTTTCTTTTGAACGGTCGTTTTTACTTTGCTGCTCTTTTTTTCAGCCGGGACATTTTGAAGCTGTGTCTTTTTAGAAACCGTTTTCTTTTTCGCAGCCTTACTATTTGAAGGCAATTCTTCAATCAGGGGAGCTGTTTCCAACTTTGGGAACAGCTCATCCATCCTGGCTTGAATCGACCAGTAACCGGAACCGGAAAGTGAATCATGGACTGCTTTCCATTTGCCGTCACTATCTTTCACTTCACGAAAATCCACAAAAGCATGGCATTTATATGGACCCAATTCTGCATAGAGACCGTTTTCAACCAGACCCTTACTGGTCCGGATAAAATCCTGCTGACTGTTGATGTCCCTGAAGATCACATACAGGTCATCTTCATTGTGCAATCCAAGACCCTCTCCCAGGGTACGCTGCCGCATCTCACCGCTGCCTTTATCCATATATGCTGCTGAATTTTTTATCCAGCCTCGTGTCTCTTCGTACTTGTTGTGATATATGATCAGGGAGTGTTCGGAACCCAGTCCATTTGAATAAGCAAAAACATCCTCATCCACTTTTCCATCCGGGGTGAACATATCAAACAGCAGGAATTGATCCATTTCAGCAAATAGATACCTGCGAAGCAGAAGCGGAAATATCACCCGTTTGTGATGAGCGATCAAGCCTTCATCGGGAGTTTCTTCCCAGTAGGCTTTCCGGAATTCCATCCCGTATTTTTCACGGTAACCTTCGATCTGCCCGTGACCGATCATTGGCAGCCCTGGCATGGTTGCCAGTAATGTGGCTACCCCAAAATACTTATCGCCGCTGCCAAACTGCTCGACAGCCGTTTTTTCATCCGGGTTGTTCATGAAATTGACAAACCGTTTAAGGACCTGCGGGTCAAACTCAAGGGTATTTTTGATCACACTCCGATATTTCTGGTTGTCTTCGTCTCTCATCATATGCATAAAGGCCGAGTTATAAACCCGGTGCATCCCCAGAGTCCGTACAAAATAACCTTCCATCATCCAGAACGCTTCGGCTAAAAGCAGCGTATCCGGAACCTCAGCGGCCACGCGGTCAACCACCTCGCGCCAGAATTCTTCAGGGATAGCCTGTTCAAACTGTTCTCTGCTCAGACCATGTTCAGACCGGGATGCAATTGCGCCGCCGGACCCGGGTTCAGGAAACCAAAGACGCTGAATATGGCGTTTGGCAAGTGTCATGGCTGCGTCAAACCGGATGATCGGGAAATTTCTTGCAACATGCAGAATAGTTTGGATGACAGCTTCCCGAACTTCAGCCTTCAAATAATCCAGCTGGGCAGTGTCATTCCAAGGCATGGATGTCCCGTCGTTCCCATGATAAATATATCGGACATCACCTGTCCAGCGGTCGGTGCGCTTGAATACCACGGATGCGTCTGTACGGTCATAATAATGGTCTTCCAGGAATATTCCCACCCGGTTATCACTGGAGAGATCTCTTCCATTAAAGCTGTATCCAGGGTAAGGCGGGTTGGGCAGGCTTAAGAACCAATCAGGGTGCTGAACCACCCAGGTGGAATCAATACCCATGTGATTGGGTACCATATCGGCCGAAAGGCGTATGCCGCGCTGCCATGCCCGCCAGCGCAGATTCTCCAACGCAGCCCAGCCGCCCAGGTCGCCGGAGATCTGGTAGTCCATCAATGAATAAGCTGAGGCGACGGCTTCGGGATTTCCCATCATCTGCTTGATGATGCGTGAGGCCTGGCTTCTTTCCCACAAGCCAATCAGCCATAGCCCGGTTATCCCCATCCGGGCAAGATTGTCGAGAGCCTCATCCGGGATGGCATTCAGGGTTCTGATTTCGCGGTGATATTCTTTCGAGAGCTGATCCAGCCAGACGTAAGAGTTCTTTGCCATCAAAACCAGCCGCGGCATCCAATCCTTATCCGGGCTGAAACGTTCGTATTCGGCGAAATCAGATTTATTGAATGTTAAAACCGGAGTCTCACCGGCAAAACCACCCTGAAAATTTGCATGAATGGCTTCTTCGCGGACAAAATCCATCCCGCGCAGCAGCCTGAGAACAAATGCCTCGCCAAGAATATTTCCCCATTGTTTGAGTAAAAATTGCAGCTGTCCTTCAAGCGAATACGGGGAAGCGATCGCTGGTGCTCTCAGCGCACGAATCAAAGTTTCTGAAGAGCCTTCACCGCCAAAGCCGGGTTCACCATTGAAGAAATCGGAAAGTCCCTTGACAACATTCTCATACCCGGCCGGTTTGAGGGCGCTATCATCAAATAATTCCCTGTATGGCTGAACCGCGGGGTTGAGATTGGTAATATACAGAACCAGCATTTCCTCCAGGGTGGATTGGCGGTTGGATCTGCCTTTTGAATAAGAATTGAGGTAATCAGCCGCCCATACCTGTTTCTGGTAGACGGTGACAGGAGGAAATTCATCCAGGAATTTTAATTGTGCCTGTTCAAAATTGACTTTTCCGATCGAATTTTCCATACGGTAAACTGCACGGTTCATGACCCCGGGGTTTTGCATTTCATATTGACGGATCATGATGTGAAGGATCTCATCAATCAGTCCCATGGCATTGATCTCAGAGGCAGGGATGTTTTTGCCGCGAACCTCGCTCATCTGATTGGCAAACTGCCTGGCAGCTGCAAAATCAGCCACGATCACTCTTCCATCGGTGGCAAACAGGGACAGATCAAACCGATAAAGCTCGCGCGCTTTCCTGGAAACATGAAATTCGAAAGGGAAACTATTCAAGGTGTTAAACTCCGATGTCGGAAAATGGTAAGTAGCGAAAATACAGCTTAATTTTTATTTACATTAATTTCTTTTCATTATAATAGGTAAATTCCTGAAAAAAACTGCCTAAATGGGATTAAATTGAGAGAAATCCATTTTCCCCTTGACCTATCAGCCCTGGATTTAACAAATTTGATGGAAGATAATTTCTATTGGAAGAATTTGCCAGGGCTGAAAAAAAATAATTAAACAAAAAAACCTGCAGCAGCCAGGTTTTTTTAAATAATATCATCCAGAAAAGTGCTCCTGGGCGGACTCGAACCGTCGCTTTTGCCTCCGGAGGGCAACGCTCTATCCACTGAGCTACAGGAGCAGGATGATGATTTTACCATAAATGAAGCATGTTTCAATTTTGTAATACACACCCGGTATAAAATATTTACTCAGCTGGTCAGGGCGGTTTTGGACAGGCGGGAGAGCTCGAGACGGTATTGCTGGATCAACTGCGCGTTCCCGTTCTTATCCCCTAATTTTTCAAGCTGCTTTTTTTTATGAGCCAGTTCACCGCAAACCTGGTAAAAGCGGTTTGTATCCCGGCTGTGACCTGAAAAAAGGCCATTCAGCCTGGCAAAGGTTTGAGAAATATCTGAACAGGCAGTACGGTATTGTGACTGTGTCATGATGCCGAGTGATACTTCTTCTCTCAGAAGCCGGGCGATATTTTTTTCTTCGATTGCCGCCGCCCAGATAATCACGGTCAGCATAAAAAATACACCGCTCCAATCCAGGAAGGTTCCCAGCCAGCAGGTGAGACTGCCCAAAAAGGGAATGCTGGCCAGGGTATTATGAAAGGAATGGGTGAACATGGCCATCGAAAAACCGATCAGTGGTCCGGCCAGCCTTGTAAACCAGGAGCGGCTCATCCGGGCACTTGCCAGCCCGATGCCGGTAAATGAAGTGTACAGGGGGTGCTGCCAGCCGACGAGCACTACGCGGATAAGTACCAGCGAAAAAAGACCAGTCCAGCCGTCTGAATCATAACCCCGCCAGATATAGAGCACGTTTTCTGTCGCAGCGAAACCTAAAGCAGCCACACCGGCATAGATGATTCCATCCAGCACAGAATCAAATTCAAGGCGGAAAAACAGGAACACCAGCAGGACCGCCATGCCTTTCAAGCTTTCTTCAATAATCGGCGCGCTGATGGAGCCGGTAAAGAGATCACTGGTGAATTCTGAGCCGGTCAAAGAGAAGACGGTTATGCCAAAAATGGTGTTGATGATGTAAGCCCCGCCGGCAGCTACGATCATCCCCCAGGCAAATACACCGATCAGCAGCGGGATGGGTTCTTTTTCATACCGGTCCAGCCAGTAAAGGATGGTGGCAAAAAAGAACATCGGGAAAAATCCAAAAAATAAAGTGACAAGGAATGCCATGGTTGTCTCCAAAAAATACTTCCCCCAATATTACTCTTATTACCCTGATAATTCAATCATTCCCATTAATGGTTGAGATATTCGTTTATGTATCAAACTGGAAATCTGGCAGTAATTTTCGGACAAGGCAATAATGCAATGAAGTATTTAAACCGGTTAAAAGTGATGCATAAAAAAATGGATTGATTACGATCAATCCATTTTTATTAATCAATTCCAAAATATTTTAATAGATTTTGGGGAAATACTCCGGGAATGCCTGGTTATCTTTATTTGATCAGCTGAATGACTGCAGAAACAGGCGGCCTGTATTGGGTGGTTGAGTCAAACGAGAGATTAAGCGTTCCGCCGCCTCCGATAGAGATCGTATCCGCAACAACCTGAGTTTGGAAAGGACCCGATACTGCCCCGCCGCCATTGATCGATACACTGCCGTTCGGAGCAAGGATGGTACCCGAGTATGCTGAAGTTGAACCACCATTGATGGTGACTGAACCGCCTGTATTGAATGTGGGGACATAGATCAACAACCCGGCATATGGTGTGGAATTGACAGCTGAAATATTAATAATTCCACCTTGAATACTGACGATGCCGGCTCTTTGTACAATCGTGACATCAATACCAGTTAATGAAACAGAGTTTGTGGATTTAAAATTGGTATCCAGGCAGTACATACCCGGTGCGAGCTGTGTGATTCCGCTTGGAGGAAAAGTTTTACCTGCCCAGGCCGGGTTGGTGCCCGGGTAAATTCCCGGATTCAAAGTACCGGAAGGATTCTCAATGGCGGTCGAACCGCAAATTGCATCTGTGATCGCTGGCCAAACATAATTGTCCTTAATCAGCGGCACGTTGGAATTCACAATGGTCGGTAAAAAATTACTTGCCCCGTAAGCACCGCCGACTACGTTGACAGAAGGTG